>CALLVF010000056.1 GCA_938010745.1 uncultured Patescibacteria group bacterium
TTTATGAACTTTAATATCAAAAATATCAAATAACAAAAAGCGAAAAATTTTTTAATTTATTTATTTTAACAAAATTAAATTATCAATCTGGGTAATAATCATCAGTATTGTGTTTAGCAATAATATGATCCTTTGCATGAGGGCATTTATCAACAGAATTTGTTGGTGATCTAGATGTGGTTATCCCTCTTTTTGTTAATGCTTCTTCTTTTCTTTTATTATCAGTTATAATAGTTGTCTCAAAAATACCTAATTGAAAAAGAAATTCGGCAACTAATTCATAATTTCTAATATCAAACTGATCGGTGCCAAAAAATTCTTTTGCTGCTTTCACTGTATCTAATCCTTGATGTTTTAATCTTTCAGTTGCAAGTTTTGTGGCCATTCCAAAACCTCGGCCATCTTGAAAAGGTAAATGAATTATTGTTGCTCCAGAGTTTAAACCATTAAGAAACTGCCACCGACAATCACAACCTTTATCATCATATATTTGTCCAATTTGACAGCCAGAATCAATTCTAATTGTTCTAAAAGATTCTTCTTTTTGAGGAAAAAATACTTGGAAAAATGGAAAACTAAAAGGATTATCTCTTAAATTTATCTCTTTTGGAAAAACATCATATATAAAATAATTATTTATCCTTCTTCTTCTTAAATAAAAATCATTAACTTCTTCAAATTCCTCCGGAGTAATGAAATACCATTCAATAAAAGATGAAATTTCTTCTTCTTCTGGCCAAATAATCTCTTGAACTAAAGGTGATAAAAGAGTACCAATCCTTCTTTTAAATTCCTCTGTGTTTGGCTTTACATTTGATCTTCTGTCAGGAAAAGCAGGAAAATAAATTTGGTTTGGATTAATTCGGCAAATGCCGTTTGATTCTTTAACTTCATAAATTTGATAAGGAGGAGAAGATATGTCTAATTTTAATCCATCATCTGTTCTTAAGTCTACATATATAGTTGTTGGTGGAAAAATACCCTCTTCTGTTAATAAATCAAAATTAAGAATACCTGATGTGTCTTTGCCTTCGATTGGATAAAGATGGATGGACTTTTTTGAAGGAACAAGAAGTTGAGCGCCATTAAAAATTCTTAGTCTTCTATTTCTTTCTATAAGTTCATCTGCTAATAAATATGGATATTTAGGCGGCAACTCTTTTGACCCAAAATGATTTATAATATAGGAAAAATAGCTGGGTATTTCTTGTTTATTCATATTTTTTAAATGGTATTATACAAAAAAATGTCTAAAAAATCAATTAATCAAAAAATAAGATATCTTATTAAAACAAAAAAAACCCATTTAGTAATTGGTTTAGATGTTATTGATAAAATTAATCCTGTTAAAAAAAAGAAAAAGCTTTAGAAAATATTAGTTTTTTAGAATATGTAAAACTTTTAATTAAAATAACTTACGAAAATGTAGTTGGCTATAAAATTAACGTTTCCTTTTATGAGCGATATGGGAGTGAAGGTTTAGAATTAATGAAGACAGTTATTAATTTTATAAGAAAGCATATTCCAGAAGTAGTAATTATTGCGGATACAAAATCTTCTGAAATTCTCCACGGGGTCGATAACTTAATAGTTAAATATTTTCAATTTTTAGACTTTGATTATATTTTTATCTCTCCATGGTTTGGCTCGGATAGTTATCGTCCCTTTCTAAAATTAAAGAAAAAAGGAATCGGTATTTATATTCATGATAGCAATCCTTCAAGTGTTGAAATTCAAGAATTGGAGTTAAAAAATAACATTAAAGTTTATCAATACTTAGCTTCTTTAGTTAGTAAATTAGATAAAAAAGATAATTTTTTATATGAGGTTGGCTTAAATTTCCCTTTAGCTTTAAAACAGGTTAGAAGAATTATTGGTGAGAAAAAAATAATATTAACAAGTGGTGTTCTTAATCAAGGAGGCGTTTTGTCAGATTTAAAGGGTAATTTTGGAGATGGAGGAGAAAATTTATTAGTGGCTATTTCTCGGGCTATAATTTATCCCAAAAAGGAAATTAATTTTTATAAAGAAGAAAATATTCTTAATGTTGAAAATGAAATTAGAAAAATAACAAAATTTTATAAAGAAGAAATTTTTAAATTGTCAAAATTAAAATGATAAAAGTTATCGTTGATAGAAAGAAAATTAATTTAAAATTAAAATATGATCGGTATCAAAAAAAAAGAGGCAAACCAAAAATACTTCTTTTAATTTGTAGTAATTGCCGCGAAAAGATTGCTCTTTATCAAAAGGATGGTCCTGGATGGTTGAAAAGATGTTATTTAGATAGAATTTATCCTATTTATACATTTAATAAAATCAATCTTAATCAAAAGTTTTTTAAATGTCAAAAATGTGGTCAGATTTTTGGTGAAAAAATTATTTTTAAAAAAGAAAAAAGATTGGCTTTTAAAATTGATAGAAATAATATTTTAAGAAAAAAATTAAAATTATTAGATTAGCCAGTTTTAAATTTTAATTGTTTATCTTATCACTTCCTCAAGTCTTGCTTTATCAAACCCTATTATATATTCCTCCTCATCATTATCATAGACAATTTCTGTTACCGGCACCCCCATCTGACCAGTTTTTTTCACCATTTCCTCAGCCTCTTTTGGGTTTAGGTCAACATAGATATGTTCATATTTTATTTTTTGGCTATCTAACCATGAAGCCTCCATTTTGCAATAAGGGCAACTTAAGGTGGCATAAAGTTTGATTTTTTTTACCTTCAATGGGCCAACACCGCAAGCTTCCTCAACTACTTTTTTTAAAGTTTTATCAGCCTGCGAGGCGGTTTCAACAATAGAGGGGTTTTCTGTTAATCTTCCTAAAATATTTGGGCTGCCAACTCCAACATAAACATCTTTATCTTTTTTTAAAACTGCAATTGTACAAGGTAAAAGGCCAATAAAATTTTTATCAGCGGCAATTATATTACTTATCCAATCTTGATGACAAATATTAATTATTACTCCTTGATTATTATTTAACTCTATTTGAGTAAGGAGTTTGAGATTGTTTGATTTTATTTTTTCTTTCAAATTTTCTAATGTTTTTTGAAAATCAAAATTTGATTTTCGAAAATAAGCAAGATTCATAGGTTTTTTAAATAAACTAATAATTTTTGGGCAACTTCTCCAATTGATTTTTTAGCTAACTGATAATAAACTTTTCGCTCTTTTTTTTTGCAGCGTACAATTTTTAAAGACTTAAGTTTTGCCAGATGTTGAGATACAGCTGATTGAGTCAAACCACAAGTTTTTATAAGCTCGCTTACATTTTTTGATTTTTCCCTAAGACAAGTTAGAAGTTTAAGTCGAGCCGTTGATCCGAAAATAATTGCTTTATCAATCTTCATAATAATATATTAGTATATACTAATATATTTGTCAAGAAATAATTTCTTTTATAATCAGCAAAACTAGGTTTTTTACCTAATTGTTGTTATTCTTGCTAAAGCGGGAATCCATATTTAAGTGAATTTAATGCTCTGGATTCCTGCCTAAGCGGGAATGACTAAAGTTGTAAATTCAAGTGTTATGGATATATAATTTTTTCCTTATGAAAAACAATAAAGCACTTTTAACAATTTTTTTAATTGTTTTTATAGATCTTTTAGGATTTGGGATAATTTTGCCCCTTCTTCCTTTTATTGCTAAAAAATATTTAGCTTCACCTTTAACTATTGGGATTTTAACCGCGACTTATTCTTTTTTTCAATTTATTTTTACTCCAATTTTAGGAAGGTTATCAGATAGATATGGAAGAAAAAAGATTTTAATTATTTCTCAGCTTGGTTCAATGATTGGTTATTTAATCTTGGCTTTTGCCAATAATCTGCCCTTAATTTTTTTATCAAGAGTAATTGATGGGGTAACAGGAGGAAATATCTCAATTGCTCAAGCTTATATTGCTGATGTTACCACAAAAGAAAATCGAGCTAAGGGAATGGGGCTGATTGGGGCGGCTTTTGGTTTGGGATTTATTTTTGGTCCGGCAATTGGTGGTGTTTTATCTAAAATTTCTTATTCAGCACCAGCATTTTTGGCGGCCTTTGTTTCTTTGTTAACAATTTTTACTACTTATTTTTTTCTTAAAGAAACAGTTGATGTAGAAAAAGCCACTCATTCAAAAAAAACTAGTTTAAACTGGCAAAATATCAAAAAAGTTTTAGTTAATCCATCTTTAAATTTATTAATTTTAGCTTTTTTTCTTGTTAATCTCTCTTTTTCTTCATTTCAAGGAATTTTTCCTCTTTACAGCGAGAAAAAATTTGGTTTTGGTCCAACCGAGAATGGTTGGATATTTACCTATATTGGGATTTTGGTGGTTATAATTCAAATAAGATTAATGCCTTTTTTAGTATCAAAATTTAAAGAAAAAAAAGTGATGAAGGCAGGTCTTTTTCTTTTGTCTTTAGGTTTATTTCTTCTTCCATTATCAAAGAATATCTTTTTATTAGGATTGTTTCTGACTCTTTTACCTTTTGGTAATGGTTTATTTAATCCAACCATTCAAGCTTTAGCTTCAGAGGAAGTAGGCAAATTGGAATATGGAGAAGTTTTAGGAATTATGCAGGCATTTGGATCAGTTGGACGAATTTTGGGCCCAATTATTGCCGGTGAATTTTTTAGTTTTTCAGTTAATCTTCCGTTTTATTTTTCTTTTACTGTTGTTTTTGTTTTGTTTTTGGTTGCTTGTAAAAAAATATAGTTATTTATCATCCTTAATCTGATGTACAACCTCGAAGGTGGTATTAAATTTGATTTTTTTAATTATAGTTTTAGGATTAACTTATTAACGGTTAAAAAATTTTATGAAAAATCATCGATTTTATTTTTAATTATTTTATTAGTTATTAGTGAATTAGGATATTATTTTTTTTGGCGCAAAACCAAAAGAAAAAGCTCCTGAAAATAAAGTTAATACAACTCAAGAAAAAAAGAGTAAAAAGAAACAGTGGTTGAGAGGATAAAAACTTTAGTAGGTCAAAACTTCTCTTTAAAATGTACTTAATCAAGTTAGCGAAGCTAAAATTACCACTTATATTAAAGGAAAAAATAAATTTAGAACAACTTTTGAGACGAAAGAAGATGTTAATGAGTCAATCTTTGCTGGTAATAAAATCTACTATTGGGATCAAAAAAGAAAAAAGGTAATGGTGATGAGTGTTGATTTAATTAAAAATCAACAAGGCAAAACGATATGTGTTGAAGATCCAGAAAAAAATAGAGGAAATGGAAAAATTAAAAGCAACCTGCGAGAAGGTTAATTTTTCTGACAGTGTTTTTAATCAACCAGCTGATGTCAAGCTTCAAGATTTTTGATAAATTACAAGAGATGATGCAACAGGGAAATTTTCAAATACCTGAAACTGGCGAACAAGAGTAAGAAAAATTTAAATAATTATTAATTTGTATTTTTATATATAATAAATATATGCCACCCAAAATTAGACCTTATGATCAAGAATTTTATAATCAACTAATAGCAGAAGGTTTTTCACCTAAAGAAGCCGCTCTTATCGCTGGAGCAGAAATGGAAGGAGCGCCTGAAGAAGGTGGGAATGTTAATGTGCGCCAGACAGCTTGACATATTTTTAATGAACCAGCGGGACCGACTAGAAGTGGAGGTCAACAAGAAGGAAAAATACAAACAACTATTGAGATGAATAAATTTTTATGATCGCAAGTCCTTCCTCCAGGAGATAGAGGAGTTGAGGAATGGATTAAAAAAAGAGAACAAGAGTTAAGAAGGTCAAGAGAAGAAAAAAAGGGTGAAAGATTATTTTTTTAAGAAAAAAATAGAAGCTATAAAAGTTGTTATTGGTACTGCTAAAATTAAGCCAATACTCCCCATTAATGTTTTAATAATTTCTTCAGCCACGATTTCATAATTTATAATGTGAGTAAAAGTTTGAGAATTATTTAAAAAAAGAATAAGAATAGGGAGTGAGGTGCCAGTATAAACTAGTACTAAAGTGTTTATAAGAGCTGATATATGATCTTTTCCAACAGCCATTGCTTTTTGATAAAGATCGTTTAATTTTAATCTTGGATTAGCTTTTTTAAGTTGAAAAACAATTGATGATTGAGAGATAGTGATATCATCTAATATTCCAAGTAAGCTAATAATTATTCCAGCTAAAAGTAGATCTTTAATGTTTATAATTCCTTTGTTTAATATTTGAACAAAATTTGCTTCTTCCGAACTAAAGCCAGATAACTTTGCTGCTTCAACGGAAAAAAATGCTAAAAAACCAGTTATTACAAGGGTTATAATTGTACTAACAACTGCGATAAGTGTTTTTTTATTAAAGCCATGAGAGATCGAAAAAGTTATTGGGACTATCATCATCGCCCCTAAAATTGTAGTAAGGATTGGATTTTTTCCTTTCAAAATTGATGGAAGAATAAAATAAAAGATAACAAAAAAAGAAAGAGACATCCCGATTAATGAATTTATACCCTGCTTTCCAGCAACAATAATAGCAACAAAAATAAAGATAATAAATAAAAATATTAAAATTTCCCTTCTTACATAATCAACGATATAAAAAAAATCCTCATTTCTTTGATTTTTGTCATAACTGACAAGAACTTTATCACCAACTTTGTATGTTTTGCTAGTAACCGAAGGAAAGATATTATTTTCAATAATAATTTTTCTGCCTTTTATTGACCCACTTGTTATTAGAAGTTTTATTTTTTGATATATTTGATCTTGAGAGGAATTTTCAATTTTTATTAATTTTTCCTCTATTATATCTTCAACTAATGCTTCAAATGTTTCATTTTTATTTATACTGAAAAATCTTTCATTTTGAGGAAAACTTTTTTTGTAAATAAAAATCAAAATACTTATTAAAAAGGCAAAGATAAGAGTTTTTTTCATTTTACAATTATATTCATTTTTTTTAAAGAAATTCTAATCGCAGCAAGGTTCTTTATAACCGCAGTTTTGACATATAGCATCACTAGTGCCAGGAAGAGCGCTTATTGGTTTAAAGCACAAAGGGCAATCAGTAATTGGCAAATTACAAATTTTATTTTCCTTGTTTTTGTTTTTTGATTTCATCGATAATTTCTTGAGCATGAATATTGGGTTTAACTTTTTCAAATTTTTTAACAATATCACTCTGGGGATTAATAAGATAGGTTATTCGAAGAATACCCTCAAATTCTTTGCCTAAAAATTTTTTCTTTCCCCAAGCACCATATTTTTTAATTACCTCTTTTTTTTCATCAGATAAAAGCGGAAAATTAAGGTGATATTTTTCGCTAAATTTTTTATGAGAGCTTACACTATCAGCAGAAATACCTAAAACAACAACATCTAATTTTTTCAGTTCAGCAATTTCATCTCTGAAACCACAAGCCTCTTTAGTGCAGCCGGGAGTGTAATCTTTTGGATAAAAATACAAAACCACCCATTTACCTTTATAATTAGATAATTGATGAATTTTTCCATTTTGATCAGGTAAAGAAAAATCAATTGCTTTCATAGTTTTTTATTTTATAATTAAATTTATAACTATTACAAATTAAGTATAAGTTTATTATGAAAAAAAATCAACAATTAATTAATTTAAAAGAATCAAAAACTACTTTACCAATTAATCCAATTTTTAAAAAAAGATTTAGTCCGAGAGTTTTTTCAAAAGAGATGGTTAAAGAAGAAGATTTAAAAATTATTTTTGAGGCAGTTCGATTTACACCTTCATCCTACAATCGTCAACCTTGGTTTTTTTATCTTGCTAAAAAAGGAACAAAAAGTTTTGATAAATTATCAAGTTTTTTAATGGAGGGAAATCTTTGGGCAAAAGAGGCACCATTTTTGATCTTAGCCTGTTATCTTGAGAAAGATAATTATGGAAAAAACGCATATGCTCAATATGATTTAGGTCAGGCAGTGGCGACATTAGTTTACCAAGCACAAGATTTGGGGTATTTTACTCATCAGATGGCTGGTTTTGATAGGGAAAGAGCAAAAGAGATAGTTTTAGATAAAAATCATATTCCGTGGGTGATGGTTGCTTTGGGAAGGTTGGGAGATTATGATAAGGCAAGTGAAGATTTGGTTCAAAAAGACTTTCACAAGACGGAGAGGAAAATGGATGTGTTTGCAAATATTTAAGAATTTTTTTAATTTTCCTCTTAAAAGACTTTTTCTTTTAACAATAAGCTAGAGTTCGATTTTACCCTAGATGAGCTAAGAATTATATTTGAAGGGTTAGGGTTAAAAAACCTCAACCAGCTTTATTGACTATTTAACCTTGTTGCTATTGTTTCCTGCTCCTCATGCAAAGGTTTATCTTGGTTAACCATATTTAGCTCAGCATCATTAAGCCACTGATTGGCTTCCATTTTGGCTACAATAGTTGAAATGTTGTTAATTCTTATTGAAATTATTTCATTAATTCTATCAACATCTTGTTTGTTTTTTTCATAAAAATCCTTATATTCTTTTAATCTTGTCCAACCAGGTTGAATTTCCTTAAGATTTAATAAAAGATTCTTCCATCCTTCAATATCTTCTTTTTTATAATTTGGAGGCACATAGCCGGCAAAATGTTGAACAATCACCTGTGTGGGGCAGCCATTGATTTCTCCTTCTACTTCAGCAATACCGAATTCTTGATAGTTTTTATTCGTCAGGAAATCTTTAGATTCTGGAAATTGAAACTGATTATCGATTAGTTCTTCTGCCTCGTAATATCCTTTTATTATACCCTCATCCCAAACTATATTTGAGTAATTAACCTCCATCATTGCCTTTTCCATTGTATAACCGCTTCGGGTTGCCTCGTAAGAAAAATCATTAAACTTAATTATCACCTCACCCCTTTTTTTAGCTGAAAATTCTAATTTACTTTGATATTTAACTGGTTTTGCACCAAATTCTTTTCTTTTTAGATTAAGAAGTTCCAATTATTTATCTTTATCTAATTTTATTTTCGATGACTCGTTAAAATCTTTAATTGTATCTCTCCAATTTTTATCTAAAACACCCTTTTGATTTTTAAAAGGTATAACATTACTGACAGCACTTAATTCAATAAAACCGATTTCTCTTGAATCCATGCTGCTTTTGCGATTATCACCCATAACAAAAATTTGACCTTTAGGGACTGATGTTTTTTTGCATTCACTTAAAAAATTTTGTCCAAAGGTAGATCGTGGTTGGGCAGTATAAGGCTCTTTTAATGGTTTATTATTTAAGTAAACAATCCCTCCTCGAAGTTCAATACTGTCTCCAGGAAGAGCAATAACTCTTTTAACCCATCCTGATGGTTCGCCATAAATTTTTTTGGTGCTTTCTTTAATTTTATCATTTTCGATAACAACAATATCACC
>CALLVF010000057.1 GCA_938010745.1 uncultured Patescibacteria group bacterium
GTTATTTTAAAAATTAAAAGTCAAAAGCTAAAAAATAAAGTTTAAATTAAAAATGATTAAAAAAGAAAATAAAAGTTTTAAAGAAGAATTGAAAAGAAGGATTTATCAATTTATCCTTGCTTTATTGAGATTCTTAGAAAATTTACCTAATAATGATTCAATTTGTCGAATTGTTAAAGAACAATTGATAAGAAGTGGGACAAGTATTGGAGCTAATTATATTGAAGCAATTGCCTCAAGTAGTAAGAAGGAGTTTGTTAATTTTTTATCTTATTCTTTAAAATCAATGAATGAATCGAAGTTTTGGCTAGCTATCTTAAAAGATATGAACAAAGGAAGTTCTGAGGAAATTACTAAACTTTTAATCGAATTGAAAGAACTATCAAATATTTTAGCAACTAGCATAAGAACAATTAAAAATAAAAATTAGATTAATAATTTATTGATAATTTTAAGATTTTTAATTGTAACTTTTGATTTTTGAATTTTAACTTTTAATTATGATTGAATATTGGCCTTTAATTAAAAAATTCACTTTACGGGAGATTAAAGCTCGGTATAAACAGTCTTTCTTGGGATTTTTCTGGATTGTTTTAAATCCTTTTTTTCAAATGATAATTATGAGTTTTGTTTTTTCCAAGATTGTCAAGATTGCCAATTTAGGTGTCCCCTATAACCTATTTATCTACGCTGGACTTTTACCATGGCTTTTTATGGTAAATAGTTTATCCTCTTCAATGAATGTTTTTATTACTGATGCTTCTTTGATAAAAAAAATTTATTTTCCTCGCGAGATATTGGTTTTGTCAACAATGCTGGCAAAAACCTTTGATTTTGCCTTATCACTTTTAATATTTTTGCTGATGATGATTTTCTTTAAAGTCCCTCTTACTGGTTTTATTTTTCTTTTTATCCCCATTTTTATAATTCAATTTGTCTTTGTCTATTCGCTTGCGTTGATTTTTTCAGCGTTTAATTTATATTATCGAGATATTCAATATCTTTTTAATTTGCTCATTACTTTGTGGTTTTACTTAACACCGGTAATTTACGCTGTTGATTTTTTTCCTCAACAATATCGAATTATCTTCCAACTTAATCCAATGGCAGTTTTTATTAATGCCTACCGACAGGTATTGTTAGGGGGTAATTTTTTTAAATGGTCAAGTATGATGGTGGCATTACTTCTATCTTTAATTTTGTTTTTGACAGCTAGAAAGATTTTTAGTAAACTTGAAAAAAATTTTGCGGATATTGTTTAAAGAAGTTTTAAGGTTGGCAAAGTTTTAAAGTTAGAAAGTTTATAAAGTTTAAAAGTTTATAAAGTTGGAAAGTTCATAAAGTTTATAAAGTTAGGAAGTTTGAAAGTTAGATTTAAAAAATCAGAAATCAAAAATTAAAATTACATTAAAAATTAAAAATTATTTATGAAATTGACGAAAATTGTTGCCACAATTGGACCAAGTTGTGATTCACCTGAAATTATTGAGAAAATGATTCGGGAAGGGGTTAATGTTTTTCGTTTCAATTTTAAACATGCTAGTCTGCAGTGGCATGAGGAAAGAATAAAAAGAGTCAATGAGATTGCAGCAAAATTGAATATTCATGTTGGCACCCTTCTTGATCTTCAGGGCCCTGAGATAAGGGTAAACCTTCCTTTTGATAAGATTGAGGTAAGGCAAGGTAATGTTTATCCCTTCGGTGAGCGAATTTTTAGAGAAAATATTGCAGGTATTTCCATCACCTACCCTCATTTAATTAATTCCTTAAAAGGCATGGAAAAGGTTTTAATAGACGATGGTTATCTGGAGTTTGAAGTTGTAAAGAAGGGTAATGACTATTTTCTTTTATCAAAACAAGATGGAATTGTTTACAACCGGAAAAATTTTAATATTCTAGAAATTGATCTACCTTTTGAAAGCATTCTTGAAAGAGATCTTGAAGGATTAAAGATGGCAGTAAAAAATGAAGTTGACTTTATTGCGATATCTTTTGTTAGATCAGCAAAGGATATATTAATTTTAAAAAAAGAGATGAAGAAAATTAACCTGAAAGCAAAAATCATTGCCAAAATTGAGACAAAAAATGCAATTAAGAATATTGATATTATTATTGAACAGTCAGATGGAATAATGATTGCTCGCGGTGATCTGGGGATACAAATGCCTATAGAAAAGGTACCATATTACCAAAAATTATTAATTGAAAAAGCTCATCAAAATAATAAGTTTGTAATAACGGCTACTCAGATGCTTCAGACAATGATTACCTCAAAAATCCCAACAAGAGCAGAAGTATCTGATGTGGCTAATGCCTGCTATGATGGAACTGATGCACTCATGCTATCAGGAGAGACTGCCAATGGAAAATATCCAGTAGAGGCTGTGGCAATGATGAGGAAAATTATTGATTTTAATGAGAAAAAAAGTTTTCATGAAAGCAATAAAAGAGATTTTATTTTAACTGATAAAGAAGAAATTATTGCTAAGATGACTGTTGATCTGCTCAGGTTGCAAAAGACCATTGATGCAATTGTTGTGTTTACTGAAACTGGCAAAACTGCTCGATTGCTTTCTGTTAATCAGCCCTTTCTTCCAATTATTGCATTGGTTCCTGATAAGAAAGTAGCTGATAGTTTGACGGTAAATTATGGAATTTATCCTTTTGTATACAAGGATAATTGGCGTCAGGAAATAAATTTACAATCAGTTAAAAAGGCAATTTTTTATTTTAAAAAAACTAATCAATTGAAATTTGCAAAAAATGACTTTTTAGTCCTTCATGGAGATTATTGGCGTGTTAAAGGCGGTGTTTCTACTTTAAGATTTTTTAAATTCATTGATAAAAAATAAAAAAATTAAAAGGAGATTTATTTTTATGGAGACTAATAAAATTTTGATTTATGGAAAATATCCGCAATTTTGCCATTATTGCCCATATTGATCATGGAAAAAGCACTTTAGCAGATAGGTTTTTAGAGTTAACAGATGTTGTTGCCCCTGGCAGGCATCAAGAGCAGTTTTTAGACAGAAATCCTATCTCCAGAGAACGAGGGATTACCATCAAGTTAGCTCCGGTAAGAATGATATATAAAAATTTCAAAATTCAAAATTCAAATCTTAAATCTGTTTTCTCTGAATATATTCTCAATCTTATTGACACTCCCGGGCATGTTGATTTTTCTTATGAGGTTGATAGGACTTTAGCCTGCGTTGAAGGGGTAATTCTTTTAGTTGATGCTACCAAAGGGGTCCAAGCCCAGACTATAGCAAATCTTTACAAAGCAATTGAAAAAAATTTGATTATTATTCCAGTTATTAACAAAATTGATCTTACATCAGCAAAGATTGAGCAAACTAAAAGTCAAATTAAAGATTTGTTGGGATTAAAGGAGGAGGAGATTCATTTGGTTTCCGCAAAAACTGGTGATGGAGTGAAAGATTTATTGGAGGCGGTAATTACCAAGATACCAAGTCCTAAAGATTTTTTAGTCAGTGATGAGAAAAAAAAATTCACTTTCATCTCTAGGCAAAATGTGTCTTATGATGTTAATATGTCAGCCTTTGGCGAAAGGGCTGAGGATAATTTAAAGGCACTAATATTTGATTCATATTATGATTTGCACCGCGGAGTAATTGCTTTTGTTAGGGTTTTTAATGGACAAATAAAGAAGGATATCAATTTAAAATTATTCCACACTAAAGTCGAATTTAAAGTCTTGGAAGTGGGTTATTTTACTCCCGACCTGACCCCAGCCAGTTTCATTCAAGAAGGTGAGATTGGTTATGTAGTCACTGGTTTAAAGGATATTAGTCAGGTACGAGTTGGTGACACATTGATATTGGCAAAGGCCAATACCACTCCCCTGCCTGGTTATAAAAAAGTAAAGCCGATGGTTTTTGCCAGTATTTTTCCCGTTGATCCTGATGATTTTTTAAATTTAAAAAAATCATTGGATCAGTTATCTTTAAATGACTCATCTTTAGTCTATACACCGGTAAAAAGTACAGCTTTGGGGGCAGGTTTTAGGGTAGGATTTTTGGGTCTTTTACATGCTGATATTGTTGTTGAAAGGTTGGAGCGAGAATTTAATTTAAGTTTAGTTTTAACTCCCCCTCAGATTGAATATTTAGTAGAAAATTCTCAAGGTTTCAAGCTCAAGTTTTTAGAACCTTATGTAAAGGTAACGATTTTGTCACCAAGTCAATATCTTGGCGAAATAATGAGGTTATTTGAAAATTACCGGGGAAAATTTGTAACAATGGGTAATATTGGCATTGGTAATGATTTGCTTCTTGTTTATGAAATGCCGCTAAGTGAGATGATTTCCGATTTTTATGATAAATTAAAAAGTCTCTCCTCAGGTTATGCCTCCCTTGATTGGGAGCTTTTGGAATATCGGCCAGTTAATGCCGGCAAACTTGAGCTTTTAATAAACAACGATCCAATTGAGGAGTTCAGTGAGGTGGTGGTTGAAGAAAAATCTTATCAACGAGCTCATTTTTTGGTTAACAGACTAAAAGAGTTAATTCCTAAACAGCAATTTGAGGTAAAAATTCAGGCAAGGTACAAAGGTAAAATCATTGCCGCATCAAGAATTGCACCGATTAGAAAAAATGTTTTGGTTAAAGGGGGTAAGGTTTTGGGTACAGGAGATATTGGCAGGAAGAAAAAACTTCTTGAACGGCAAAAGGAAGGAAAAAAGAGAATGAAGATGGTAGGAAAGGTGGAGGTGCCAAAGGAGGCATTTATAAAATTATTTAAGAAATAAAAAACTACAAAATTGAATATTAGCTATTATTTAAATTTTTTCTTTAGGGATAAATGGTAATAAGTTAAAGTTTTTTAGATTTTACTTAAGGTTTGAATATAAAACAACCTTGAGGGTTTGAAGCTAAAGTTATACTTCCTGCCACTTAATATTAGGGTCTTTTTTCATGAAGGTGTATTGTCTTTTGGCGTAATTAATTTCCGAATGTAACCAATGATTAATCGCTTCCTCTTTGGTTAATTTGCCTTTAAGATAGGATATAAGTTGCTTATACCCTATAGTTTTTAAACCTGGATCGTTTTCATCAAAGCCTTTTTTAAGTAAAAATTTTACCTCCTCTAAGGCGCCATTTTTTAATCTTTTCTCAACTCTTTTTTTAATATTGTGTACAAGAGAGTTTTTATCTTTGAATTTAAGACCAATTATTTGCCAGTTAGATTGAAGGGTAAGAGATTGATTGCTTTTTTTAATCTGAGAATATATTCCTTCCTTGGGAGAGAGGCGGGTTTTGAAATGAAAAGCAATTTCAATTTTTCTAATTAGCCGGTGGGGATTTTTTCTGTCACTTTCATTTAAAAGCTTAAAAAGCCTAGGGGAAATTTTTTTTAACATTTCTTGAAGTTTTTTTACTGATTTGCCATCTAATTCTTTTCGCAATTGCCAGTTGGGAGGGATATTTTCAGTTTCGAATCCATAAAGTAGATGTTTAAGGTAAAAATAGGCGCCGCCAACAAGGATTGGTGTTTTTCCTCTTTTTTTAATATCCTCAATAACTTCTTGGGTACACTTTTTCCAGTCAAAGGAGGAAAAAGAATGATTTGGCTCAACAATATCATAAAGCCAGATTTTAGTTGAAGTTGGTTGTGATTGGTTATAACTGGTTGAAATTGGATAAAAGCCGATATTGAAATGATTTATTTTTTTTGATATTTGAAATTTATTATTTGATATTTCTTTAAGATCTTTTCCGGTGATAATGTTAAGATATTTATAAACTTGTTTTGAGTCGCAGTTTATTAACTCTCCATTGTATTTTTTAGCATATTCAATCGCCAATTTAGTTTTTCCGGTGGCGGTTTGACCGGTGATAATTAACATCTAACAATTAACAGCTAATGATTAACATTTATTTGGAGACTGGCCGCTTCAATTAAATTTTTGAAAAGATAGGCAACATCAATTGGGCCGATACCACCAGGGGTTGGTGTATAGAATGAAGCGATATCTTTAATTTCCTCCTCCTCGTAATCACCTTTTAATTTTCCCTTTTCTTTGCGAAGGCCAACATTTATAAGAATTACTCCATTTTTAAGCATTGTGGGGCTAATAATTTTTTTGCCTACAGCGGTAATGATAACATCAGCTTCTTGGTAATATTTTTCCGGATGAGGTGTTTGCGAATGAATATTTATAAAATTAATCCCTGCTTGATTTAATGTTTTTCCAATTGGTTGGCCACCAGTTAGACCTCTTCCTACCAAAACAACTTTTTTGTTTTTAAAATATCTCTTGATCCTACCTGATGTAATATCTTTATTGTTTACAAGAAGACTCTCATTTATTTTTTGCCCATTGTGGATATATTTGCCAACAGTTAAAATCGCCAATCCAACAGGTGGTGAGTAAGGTGATTTGCGTTTCCTTCCTTCTATTTCTTTTAAATCATCAATGTAATCGTAAATGCTCTCAGTTGACAGTTGGGCCGGTAAAGGTTGTTGAATGATTATCCCTGTGGTTTTTTCATCTTTTGATTCTTTTTTTATAAGTAAGGCAAATTTTTCAAATGATGGAATTTTTTTGAGGTGAATTAATTTAAAATCAACTCCCAACTTTTCTGCTACCTTTGATTTTATTTTAACAAAAGATAGTTGTTCGTTGTTCTCGCCAATTAAAAAAACGCTTAAAGTGGGAGTTAACTTTTTTTTAAGTTGTTTTATTTTTTTTTTAAGAAGTTGCAGTATATAATCAGCAATTTTTTTACCATCAATTTTCATTATTAACTATATTATATCACACAAAGGTAGCGCTAACAACCTGATCGTCCCTTTGAGAAAAACGCATTAAGATAACACCTTTTGCTGTTCGTGAACGAGAAGGTATTGAGCTTAGTGGTATTTTAACTACTTGTCCTAAACTGCTGGTGATAATTAATGTTGAATCTTCAGGATTGATAATTTGAGCAAAGGCAACTTTTCCAAATTTATCGTCAACTGGAGCAATTTTAACTCCTTTACCTCCTCGATGTTGTCCACGAAATGATGATAGGGGGGTTTTTTTACCAATACCTTTTTCTCCAATTACTAAAATATCTTTTTGAAAGTCGCTTTCAGCAAAGGTATCTGTTGCCACTACCTGATCGCCATCCTTCATTTCCACACCTTTAACACCTATGGATGATCTTCCTGTTATTCTTACTTCTTTTTCAGGAAAAATAATTGATTTGCCTTTTTTGGTAATCAGGATAATATTTTTTTTATTGTCAGTTAGTTTTACCCACAGTAACTCATCATCTTTTTCTAGTCTAATAGCGATGATACCGTTGCTTCTTATGTTGGTATACTCTTTAAAGGGAGTTTTTTTAACTATTCCTCTTTTTGTTGACATAACAACATAAAGCTCTTGATTGCTATCAATTAACTCATGGCTATAAGTTAAAATAGAAGTTACTTTTTCCTGAGGGGCTAAATTGATAAGATTAACAATTGCTTTTCCTTTGGAGGTTCTTGATCCTTGCGGGATATCCCAAACTCTCGTTTGAAAAACTCTTCCTTGATTAGTAAAAAATAACATATAATCATGAGTGAAGGTACTGGTTATATAGTAAACATTATCAGTTTCTTTTGTTTCCATCCCGGCAACACCTTTTCCTCCTCGTTTTTGCACCCTAAAAGTTTCTCGAGGAATTTGTTTGATATAACCTTCTTTAGTTAAAACGATAATTACTTCCTTGTTTTCAATTAATTGCTCATCGGTAATTTCTCCTGGTTTACTTTTGATGATTTGTGTTTTTCGCATATCGCCATATTTTTCTTTTATATAAAGCAATTCATCTTTAATTACTTTTAAAATTTTCATAATATTTTTAAGTAAATCCTCAAGATAAGCAATGGTTTCTTTTAACATCGCCAATTCATCCTCAATTTTTTCTCGCTCTAATCCAGTTAATCTTTTCAACTGCATATCCAATATTGCTTGGGCTTGAATTTGAGTAAGATTAAATTTTTCCATAAGTTGCTTTTTCGCTGTTATTTCGTCTTTTGATTTTTTTATCGTTTCAATCACTTCATCAATATGATCTAAAGCAATAAGATACCCTTCTAAAATATGGGCTTTATTTTTTGCTTGTTTTAGTTCATACTGGGATCTTTTATTAACGATTTCAATTCGGTGTTTAAGGTAAATTTCTAGTACCGATTTAAGAGAGAGAGTTTGCGGGACACCATCGGCTAGAGCTACCATGTTAATGGGAAAAGTTGTTTGCAGCTCAGTATACTTGAAAAGATTATTAAGGACTTTTTTATAGGAGGCATCACGTTTTAACTCAATCACTATTCTTAATCCTTTTCTATCAGACTCATCACGAAGATCTGAGATGCCAATGATTTTTTTTTCAGTTACTAATTTGGCTATTTTTTCAACCAGGGAGGCTTTGTTAACTTGAAAAGGAATTTCGCTAACGACAATGGCTCTTTTACCTTTGCCTAAATCTTCATCTTCAACTTTTGCTCGAATAAGAATAGAACCACGACCAGTTGAATAAGCTTGTTTTATGTCATTTGCCCCATAGATAATGCCACCGGTGGGAAAGTCTGGGCCTTTAATAAATCCAAGAATTTCCTCAATAGAAACATCAAAAATCAAATTATTATTTGGATATGATGTTTGATTGGATTCGTTTTTTTCTGACTCAATAATTTTTGCTTTATCAATCATTAAGCATAAAGCATCAACTACTTCAGAAAGATTGTGAGGGGGGATTTTTGTTGCCATACCAACAGCTATTCCTTCAGCCCCCATTAACAAAAGATTAGGAATTTTTGATGGAAGATATACTGGTTCTTTTAAACTACCATCAAAATTATCAACAAATGGAACCGTTTCTTTTTCAATATCAATTAACATTTCCTCAGCTATTTTTGCAAGTTTTACTTCAGTATAGCGCATAGCCGCTGGTGGATCGCCATCTACTGAACCAAAATTACCCTGCCCTTTAATTAACGGATAACGCATGGAAAATTCTTGAGCCATTCGGGCAAGAGCCTCATAAACTGGTGCATCACCATGAGGATGGAATTTTCCTAAAACCTCACCAACAACTTTAGCGCTTTTGGAAAATTTAGATGATGAATTAAGTCCCATTCGATGCATTGCATAAAGAATTCGTCGGTGAACTGGTTTTAGGCCATCTCTGGCATCAGGAAGAGCGCGTGCAACAATAACGCTCATCGCGTAATCTAAATAGGCCTGTTTCATTTCTTTGGTGATCTCAGATGATTGGATATTGCTCATAGATAAATATTATTATGGGTGATAAAATCAAATGTGTTTATTTTAATGCTTTTTTTATAACTTCAAAAGCCTGTTGTTTGCTGAGATAATTTTTTGTTTTTACCCACTTGCCAGGCTCAAGCTCTTTATAATGATTAAAAAAATGTTGAATTTTTTTCTTAGTTGTTTCATCAAGATCAGAAACATCATTTATGTTAGACAAAAAAGGATCAACCTTAGTTGTGGGAACAGCTAAAATTTTTGTATCGATACCCGCTTCATCTTCCATTTCAAGCATGCCAATTGGTCGGCAAGGAATCACTACTCCAGGATAGACTGGATAGGTTGAAATTACCAAGACATCAACTGGATCACCATCTTCAGCATAGGTGTTGGGTATGAAGCCGTAGTTAAATGGATAGATCATTGAGGTAAAAGCAAATCGATCAACCATAATTACTCCTGATTCTTTATCCAGCTCATACTTAATTGGTGATCCTTGAGGAATTTCAATTAAAACATTTATTTCCTCATCGCCTGCTTGATGGGATTGTCGGGGGTCAAATCTCATTATGCCCTGCGGCTTTCAGGGCCCGCAGCGCATCCGCCAGCCGCTGTTCCGGCACCAGCACCCAGTCGGTGTCGTAGGTGGAGATGG
>CALLVF010000058.1 GCA_938010745.1 uncultured Patescibacteria group bacterium
CAAAAATAAAAACATAAAACTCATTTCTTTCACTCGTAATTTTGGCCATCAAATAGCTCTAACTGCTGGATATCAATTTGCTCAAGGTGATTGTATTATAAGTTTAGATGCTGACTTCCAAGATCTACCTGAAATTATCCCGCAAATGATTGAAAAATGGCAAAAAGGAGCAAAAGTTGTTTATGCTAAAAGAAAAAAAAGAGAAGGAGAAAGTTTTTTTAAAAAACAAACAGCTACTCTTTTTTATAAAATCATAAATTTCTTATCCGATACCCAAATCCCCCAAGAGGTGGGAGATTTTAGACTCATAGATAAAGAAGTATTATATTTTTTAAATCAACTCCCAGAAAAATCTCGATTTATTCGTGGTTTAGTTGCTTGGCCAGGTTATCAAACTGATTTTGTCACATTTACAAGAAAAAAAAGATTTGCTGGTAAAACCCATTATCCCTTTTCTAAAATGTTAAATTTTGCCCTTGAGGGGATTACTTCTTTTTCAACTAAACCTTTAAGACTGGCAATTTATTTTGGTTTTTTATCTTCATTTTTGAGTATTTTAGTTATTTTAATTAAATCTATTCAGCATTTTGTCTTTAAGGTTGGTGATTGGCTACCTGGTTGGGCTTCTTTATTTTTCTCCATTGTTTTTTTAGGTGGAGTCCAACTAATAACTATTGGAATTATAGGTGAATACGTTGGTAAAATATATCAGGAGGTACAAAAAAGACCACATTACTTAATAAAAGAAAAAATTAATCTTTAAAAAAGTCATACCGTTAATTTTAATTTATATTAATATGAAGATCATGGGTTTAATTTTTATTTTGATAGGAATAATTTTCCTCCTTTACGCTGGTTATGATTTTTTAAAAGAGAAAAACAGGATAGTATCACCTATCCCTGAAGAAAAAGGAGTAAGAGTAATTTTTGTTACTCCGGAGAAAAAAAGATAAAACAATAAGCGGTTTTTTAATCTCCGATACTAAATCGAAAAATTTTCCCACTCCCACCCAAAAAAATAACATCAATTATTTTTAATATCAAAAAAGAGCTAATAAAAATCAAAACACCAATTAAAGCCAGTTTTAATGTTCCTTGAGCTTTTTTCACTTTATCTTCATTACCAAAAGAGGTAAGATAAGAAAAAGCGCCAATAACAAACATAACAAAAAGGATTAAAATTACAAAAACTGAAGAAATAACCAGAAGATTACCAAAAACATCCTCTAGACATTTTAAAGTAGGGACACCATCAACAAGACATTCTTGACTCCAAGATTTTATCATCAAAAAAATTTTATTGAATTAACTTGGGAAAGACAATATCTTTAGTTAACCCTAATCCAATATTTAAAATATTTTCTAAAAGAACGACTATTGCCAAAATTGCAAAAACTAAAATTAGTCCAATAACTGCTGCTTGAATCTTCTCTCTTGCTTTGCTTATTGCATCTTTTTCTCCCCCAGAAGTTACCCATGCAAAAGCACCTAAGAGTAGGTATAAAAGAGCAGAAAAACCTGCAACAACAAAGAAAGCCTTAATAAAAAAACCAATAACGACAGTAATTGAGGGTGGATCAAAACCCAAATTTACTAGACCTTGAGAAAAAGATGGAATAGGAGTTCCCGCAGCACTTACTGTTTTTATAGGCAAACTAAGTAAATTCATTTGAAAATATTATAAATAATAAAAATACCATTTGTCAAGGAGTTTATTCATCATCTTTTACCCTAAACTGAAGAGCTTCAGCAATATGAGATGATTGAATAACTTCATCTGCTTGTAAATCAGCAATAGTTTGAGCTATTTTTATTATTTTAAAATAACGGCGGGCTGATAATGAAAGTTGAGAAATCGCTTGTTTTAAAAGATCAACCGCCTCAGGAGTTAATCGGCAAAATTTTTTGATATCAGAAGGATTCATTTCTCCATTGGTTTTTATTTTAGTGTTTTTAAGACGAAACTTTTGCCTTTCTCTTGCTTCAATAACTCTTTTTCTAATTTTTATACTTGATTCCGATAAAGCGTTTGTAATCAACTTTTCCTCCTCAACTGGAGACACATCAACATGAAGATCTATTCTGTCAAGAAGTGGACCAGAAAGTTTTTTTTGTATTTTAATATTGCTCCCGGTGAACAACGGCAAGATTTTTTTGGATGACCTAAAAAACCACAAGGACAAGGATTGGAAGCAGCTAAAAGAATAAATCGACAAGGAAAAATTAAACTACCAGCGGCCCGGGAGATAGTAATAAATCCATCCTCCAAAGGCTGACGAAGTGCCTCCAATGTTGACCAGGGAAACTCTGGTAATTCATCCAAAAATAAAACTCCCCGATGAGCTAAGGAAATTTCCCCTGGCATAGGTTGACTTCCACCACCAACCAAACCAATACGGGAAGTTGTATGATGAGGAGCTCTGAAAGGTCGATGAGTGATAAATGAAGAAGAATGCAATAAACCGCTAACTGAATAAATCTTTGAAACTTCCAATATTTCTTCTTTTTCCAAAGGAGGAAGTATTGAAGGAAAAACCCTTGATAACATGGTTTTACCAACACCAGGCGGCCCTTTTAAATGAAGATTATGAAAACCAGCGGCAGCAATTTCAAAAGCACGTTTAGCAGTTGCTTGTCCTTTAATATCGGCGAAATCAAATTCAATCCTTTCCTCTTTTTTAAAACTTTCAAAATTAAACACCGGTTGAGGATTTAAGGTAATTTGACCATTAAGATGTAAAATTAAATCTATTAAATTTCCAACTGCGTAAACTGTTATTCCCTCAATCATCGATGCTTCAACAACATTTTTTTCCGGAACAAAAACTTTAGTTAGCTTATTTTGTTTTGCTCCTTGAACAATTGATAAAACCCCGGATACTGGTCGAATTTTTCCTTCCAAAGAAAGCTCACCAATAAAAAGACTGTCTTGTAAATTCTCTTTTTTAATCAGCCCGGCAGCGGCTAAAATGCCAATTGCAATTGGTAAATCAAAACTTGATCCAGCCTTTGGGATATCAGCTGGTGCTAAATTTACAGTAATACGTGAATCAGGCATTTCAAAAGAAGCGTTAATAATAGCAGTTCGCACTCTTTCTTTTGCCTCATCAACTGCTTTATCAGGAAGACCCATAATTGTAAAAGTTGGAAAACCCTTTTCTGCAACATCAACTTCAACTTCAATTATAAAACCATCTAAACCAATAGTTGTTCCTGAATAAATTTTTGCTAGCATTAAAGAATTTTAAAAAGGTTTTCTTTTTATTTCTATAGACTATAAACAACAAAAAAATGATTTCATGCCTTCATAAAGAAGAAATTTATATTATCTTTAACAAATATTTAATGAAACATTTTCCTTCTTGAATTGTATATTAATAATCTGTTAATATTTACTTATGGAAAAATTAAAAAAAATTTTTTTCATTTTCTTCTCTTTGTATTTTATTTTTTTCTCAAAATCAGTTTTAGCGACAACTTTTGATCTTAATGTCTCAACTCCTGGTCCCTATAATCGTGGCCAAGAAGTCACCTTTACCATTAATATAGATACTGAAGGAGCAACATTAAATAACGCTAGAATTGGCATGACTTACGATACCCAGTACCTAGAGCTTGTTAATACTCTTCCTGGCGAAACTTTTCCCACAGTTACTACAGATAACTTAGGTAATGGTAAACTTGTATTTTATGGACAATCAGATAATAGTTTTTCAGGTAGAGGGAAATTTGTTGATGTTGTATTTAAACTAATTGCTCAAGCTCCAGGCTCAACTGAACTTTGTGTTTTATGGAATCCTGAAACAACGCCAACACCCCAACCAAACCAATCAACACAAAATAAAAGACCGGTAAATCCAACTCCACCTGTCAGTGGAGATGGAAAAACTATCTTAACGCTTTCTCTAATTGGTGGAACAATGGTTAGTGGAGCTATTTTAAACATGCTGCTTAACAATTCAGTAAAAAAAAATGACCAAAAATTTGACATAATAACTAATAAAAATAAAAAGCAGTTATTTCATTAATCCTCTTTTTTCTTAATGTAAAGATAATAAAGTACAAGAATTGAAGCAAGTGTAAAAATTATTATTCCTAAAATAAGAAAGAAATAATTACTATCCTGTGAATTCATCTCTTTAACCTTATCCAATGATGGTCTTTTTTTACTTTGTTCTTTTGTCGCAAATTCAAAGGTGTTTTTTTGATTTGAAATTTGATTTGGAAGTGGTGTATTTGTTAAAATTAACTTTTGTTCTTTTAATTTTATTTTTTGATCTGTCATTAAGCTAATTCCCTTTATTTTAAGATATTCTTGATTCTGCTTAATGAAATCTGTGGTTGTATAAGTATATAGTTGATTTTTATTCTTGGGGGCAATGATTTGAATATAAAACGGAACTATAGGAAGCTTATTTGTCTCTACCATAAAAAATCCCTTATCATCGGCATAAGTGGTGTAATAAGTTTTCTTTGTCATTTCAGGAATAATATTTACAATTGCTCCAGGAATAATTTCACCTTTACTATCATAAGCATAACCTTCAACATAAGTTAAAATTGGATGAAAAACAAAAGAAGAGTTTTTATTTTGAGAAAAAACTGTTTTTAAAAATATACTTGCTATTTTTTTAATTAAATTATTTTTTGTTTGGGAAAAAATATTTTCATTTTTTAAACCAGTAACTGACACCGGCAACTCACTATTATCAAGAAAAAGTGTCCACCCCCCATATTTATCAGTCATAATTTCTTTAATCAAAACCCCATCTTTTGTTATTTTAACTTTCGTTAATGGATGAGAAAAAGTACCATATATTTTTGTTGTTCCTCCTAATCTTATCTGTCCATAATCAATAAGTAATACTTGAGGAGCAATATAAGCAGAACCCTTTGGTTTTAAAGGAATATCACAATGAATTAATCTTCCTTCTTGTTTTATTGGGAACTGATCATAATATAAATGTTGACCAACTTCTTTATCACAATAATAAATCTGCCGATACTTAGGATTAATCTCAGATAATAATAATGGGTGTTGATAAGAAATCTTATTAACTTCCAAATAGTAAGTTCCATTGGGAACAAAAAAATTAAATAAACCATCTTCTTTTGTTGTTAGCGGATTAATAACTCCTGGGAGAGTAACTTTATTTCTATTTGAATCTAACAAAGTTACTATCACAGCTGGTAAAGGCTCAAGACTCTCACTGTCAAAAACTCTTCCTTTTGGATCCCAACTAATACCAACACATTTTTTTGGATCCTCACTAAAACCAAACGTTCCAAAACTCACTGATTTTGCATCTCCAGTATTGTAATCTTCGTTAATTTCTGCTACTCCAAAAAAACTATGATTTTCAAATTGTGCTGTAAAACTTCTTAATATTACTTCAACATTCCTATCAGTTGATTTAATAGGATTTGTCATGGCTTTAAATTCATGACCATCAATAGGATTAGTAACAAATCCCATTTGATTTAATTTATTGTTAATTTGAGAATCACCCGATGTACAACGAATACCATCCGGAGTTGATATACAACCAACAATATAAATGTCTTTGTCCGGGGGAAAGCCCGTTCCTTTTACTTTGACAATATGATCGGATTTTCCATCAATACTGACTCCCTTTAGATCTTCCTCAACCACCGATAAACAACCAGTCAAATAAGCCTCGGCAGAAAAAACTTGATTGACAAAAATAGGAAAAAAGAGGATAATTGAAAATATTATCAAAGAAATTGTTTTTTTCATAAATTTGGGGTTTTATTATGATTAGCTAATTAATTATATATAAAGATAATTTTTTTTTATAAAAAAGTCAAGTGGAGATTTAAATTAATTATATGTATTATACGTCAGGAATTAAAAAAAAATTAATTTTTAAAAATATTTTTATATTGCTTTTTTTATCGTTTTTTATCTTTTTTGGCAAAACTTCTCATAGTCAAATTACAACGAACCAAACTGTACAAATTATCCCCACCCCACCCACACCATGTCAACTTTCAAGCGGTTGTCCTTCTGGTATTGAATCCTCTTTAAATTATACTTGTGCCTCATCATATGAAGATTGGCTTAATAATAAAACAAAAAACTATTGGGTGAATGATGATGAGATCACCTTTCTTGGTAAACAAGGAGAAAGAGCTAGACAGTTTACTTACTGGATACTAACCCATAAATCAATTAATAACGCTCCCAATATTGTAACGGTTTGGCAACAAAATCGTAATATTGTTTATACTTTCATTGTTCTTGTTGCAGCTATTTCTGGTATTTCTTTAATGATTCAAAGAAAATACCTTAAAACCTCCTCTTTTAATATAAAAGAAAAAATACTTAAACTTATCTTTTTGTTAATTTATACTACTTTTTCTTTTTCACTTGCGCTATTATTTATTCAATTAAGCGATTTATTGTCAAATTTTTTTATTGAAATACTTGGTGTTGAAAATATATTCAATATCTTTTTCTTGCCTCAAAGCCAAGCAAATTCTATAATCCAAAGTAGTGAGCAAGCATATTTAAATTTTCAAGGCTGTAGAAACCTAAATGTTAACTTAAACGAATCGATAAAGACCTCAATCTTTTTAATTAAAGTAACTAACTTAACATATTTTCTACTAGGGACTATGCTTCTTCTTCGAAAAATTATTTTGTGGTTTTTACTAATATTATCTCCTTTTTTAGCTATTCTAATGCCTTTTATATTTATTCGCAATATTGGTTGGATCTGGATAGGGGTTTTTTTTCAGTGGGTTTTTTACGGACCTCTAGTTTCTCTATTTTTGGGTTTAGTCGCAACAATTTGGAATAACCCTCCCCATATTCCTTTTAACTTTGATTTTAGTCGAATTAATAATCCATCTGGTTTTATTTATCAAACTGGAGTCAATATTCTCTACGGAGGTCCAGCTCAAACAATAACTTTTTCTAATACTTCAAATTATGTAGACACTTTTGTTGAGTATATTATTAGTCTTCTTATGCTCTGGATTGTTATATTTTTTCCTTGGTGGCTGCTGCGCATTTTCAGAGATTACTGTTGTGAAGGAATAATGGCTATGAAGAATGTACTAATTTCAATTTATGATCAAATGCGCAATGGATTTAATTATCCTCCATCACCTCTTCAAGGTCCTTCAACCAACATATCAACCAATTTTAAAATCCCCAAAAAAATTGAAGTGCCTATTCAAATTCGTTTAGAGAAAATTGAGGAAATTAAAAAAGTAAAAACAGAAGAAATTACACAAGCTCTAAATCTCAGTGTGACTAAATTAACTGATATTGCCAACTTCGAAACAAATAAACAATTACGAGAGGTAGTAACAAAAAATTTAAATTACCTTCAAAATCCCACACAAGCAAACACTCCAACAGAAAGACAAAAGTACATGAATATTAGAACCGAACTATTCAATAGAGCAATTAAAGAAGACAAAATTGCAAGACAAGTATTATCATCCATTTCAACTTCAAGAATTGAACAAATACAAAGAAGGGAAGAATTCTTAAAATCAACACCGCAGACTAAGGCTGTAAATCAAGTGATTTCAATCAAATTAAAATTACCTACTGAAAAAGTTAGTAATGTTACTTCTTTTTTCATTGAAACAACCTCACAGCATGTAACCATTTCTAACATCCTTTCAAAAGCAACAAAATTACCACAAGAAAAAATTAGTTTGATATTAAATTCATACATAAAAAACATTACTAGTGCACCAACACAAGTAGTAAACAAAATTTCAACAGAAACTAGTGTTACAAAGGAAAAAGTTATTGATGTTATAAAACATGTAAGCACTTTATTAAAACAAATTCAGTTTGTAGAAAAAATAGCAAAAACAGAGCAAATAACGAAAGAAAATGTTTTTAAGATCGTTGAGAACTTAGCCGAAATCATATCAAAAGAAGAAAGTAATAAATCAATTAGCCAATACATTTCAACTCAAACAGGAATAAAGGAAAATCAAGTACAATCAGTTTTTAATAACTTAACTAATCAAATATTATCTGATAATACAACCTTAAATCAAATAGAAAATCAAACAGGATTAAATCAAGATCAAGTCAAGAATATTATAAAAAGTCTTCCAAAAAATTTAGGTCAAAATGCTGCTGTTGCCATAAGTAATATCACCCAACAAACTGCGGTTTCAAAAGAAAAAGTAAAAGAAACCATAAATTACATCATACACTCAATAAAAGTGGCTAAAGAAGTTATAGAAAAAACCTCAAAAAAAGAACTTTTAAAAGAGGAAGAAATCGAAAAAATTCTTCAAAATCAAATCCCAATTATTATTGAGCCAGAAAAAAACATTGAGGAAACAATTACTATTCCGCCAACAGTATCAATTGAAGATTACGAACAGGTAAAAAGAATGTGGAAGGATCATTACGAAAAAGGCGAAATCCCTGTAAGCGAAAATATTACCACTAGAGAACAATGGATTGAAAATGATATTATTTTTATCACGAATACCTTAAATAAACTTCTCTCCAACGATAAAACACTTCAACAGGAAGGATTGGAAGAGGTAGGATATATACTACCGATATTTTTAGTTAATAATTTAACCAGCGAGCAATTAATTGTCTACCTTAAAGCTAAATTAGAAGCAGCTAAAGAAGTAAAAAAAGAGAAAGAAAAAGAAGAAGAAATTAAAGAAAAACTAAAAGCTAGTAGTGAAGAAGAATTAGTTGAAGTAAAAAGACCAAAGGTAAAAGAAGCACAGAAAACAATGGAAATGGAAGAGGAAATTAAAGAAGAAAAATAAAATCCTAATTTTAAAGTTAATAAAAAGTAGAATTGAAATTTTGAAGTTAGAAATTTAGATTAAGAGGTTTTTTACTAAACTCTGTCAAAATTTCTGCTTTAAGATTATAATTAATCCAAACAGTATCTTCAATTCTCATTCCCCATTTATCTTTAAAATAAACTCCTGGTTCAATAGTAAAAACCTGATTAAAATAAAGAACATCGGTTGAGTTTTGGGAAATCTTTGGATATTCATGAATTTCCAAACCAACACCATGCCCGGTTGCATGAGGATAATCAGGAAGTTGACTCTCATTCATTAGTTGACGACAAAATTGATCAATTTTGTTCAAAAGCTTATCATCTTTAATTGATGATGGTAAAATTGAATGAATAGTTTTTTCTTGAACTGATAATAATTTTTCATAAACATTCAAAATGTGAAAGGATGGATTAATAAAAATCATCCGAGTAATATCTGAACAATAATTTTCGTATTTCACACCAAAGTCAATAAGAATTAAGGAATTTTTTTTACCAACCCTTCACCCTCTTGAGGATTATAATGCGGTAAGGAAGAGTTTTTATCAACAGCCACGATAGGAGAAAAAGCCAGCTCGTAACCCTTCTCTTTAAGCCAAAACTCTATTTTAAAGACAATTTCTTTTTCACTTACTCCTGGCTTTATTAATTTAATAATTTCTTTCAAACACCAATCACCTATTTGGCAAGCCTTTTTAATTTTTTCAATTTCTTTCCTTTTTTTAATTTCTCTTAATTTAATAATCAATTTTTCTGTTTCCTGCCATTTAACCGAATTGAGATTCTTTTTAAGTTGATTTAACTCCATTACCCTTAAATCATCAGCTTCAAAACCCAAGATAGAAATTTTCTCTTTATCGATAATTTCTCTAAGATGATTTAATAAATTTTTTTCGTAAGTTAACTTTTTGTAATTAAATTTTGATTGTTTATCTTTTTTTATTTGATTAAAATACCTTGCATCGGTAAAAAGATATTGATTTTCCTTAGTTAATAAAACCCAAGCTTCTCTTTCGTTCGGGCTTAAGCTTTTGAAATCAGATAAATAAAGAATGTTATAAAAATTGGAAATTAGCAAAGCATCAATTTTATTTTGGGATAATAGGTTTTGAATCAGTTTTACCGGTAACATAAAATATGAACATTATAACATTAACGGTTTTCCGTATTAAGTATTGGCGATAGTTTTAATACAAATATTTTTTCTCACCTGAGAGAATTTTTTTCAAATATAAAAATTGGTAATTTTGAAAATCCCAATTAAGGACTGATCTATTTTTCTATCTTCAAGTTTTTTATATTTTGAAAGATTATTTTCTAAATCCCGTTTTACCAACACCTTATAAGAAGATTAAATTTTAAATTTAAAGAAGCAAAATAATCAAAAGTCAAAAAAATATTGCCAAAATGAAAAAGATGTTTTTTATTTTTGGTGGAGATGTCCGGAATTGAACCGGAGTCCGAAAGGTCTCTTTTAAAACGTTTAGTAAGGGATAGATTGTTTTTAAGCTGTGTTTAAATAAGGAAAACAATCAAACCTTATTTAAACTGTCGGTTTTTAAAAATTTGACCTTAAAAAGACCGAAAACTTTTAAGGTCTTATTCCGGTTGGTTTATCCCTTTTTAGGTTAAGCCGGAAGAAACCTAAAAAGAGAGCTCTTATGCTCGCTTAGTTAACATATGCAAAGGCATAGTTAGCGTTTCGAGCATAAAAAGCCGCTTCTGCTTCCTCAGCAGTTATTTTTTTTCTATTTAACGGATAGATCCGCCCTTACCGTTTTTAAAAGAGCTGTGGCCTTTCGTCGAAGCCAGTCATCCCCTGAATTTAGTTAAGATCAGTTAATTTATTTCTTAATTGATCTTAACTTTTCATATACTCTTTGGCTTCCCTCTCTTTTTCTCTTTCAATAGCGCGTTTTTTCTCTAATCTTCTTTTTTCAATATTTTTTCTTCCTCGAGTTAAAGCTATCTCAAGTTTAATTAAATTGTTTTTTTTATTATAACAAGAAACTGGGACAATAGTCAAACCAGGATTACTAACTATTTTAGTTTTCAAGCGAATTATCTCATTTTTGTGTAAAAGTAATTTTCTCATTCGGGAAGGATTGTAATTAATGTTTTGAGCAAACTGGTAAAGAGGAATTTGGGCGTTTATTAAATATACCTCATCACCTAAAATTTTCACATAGGCATCTTCCAGTTTAATTCTTCCTTGACATATTGATTTTACTTCAGCCCCATTTAAAACAACTCCCGCCTCATATTTTTCAATTTCCTGATAATTTCTTGAAAACTTTCGATTATAAATTTTCATGAAAAATATTTTATAACTAATTAGAAAACTTTACTAGTCAATGTTGCTTAAAAAAACACTAACATCTGATAAAATATTTTCCATGCAGATTATTGCTGATCTTCAAATTCACTCCAAATACTCTCGAGCAGTGTCTCAAAAAATGGACTTGGAGGAAATCGCTCGTTGGGCAACAAAAAAAGGAATCAGCTTAGTAGCTACAGGTGACTGGACTCACCCTCTGTGGTTTAGAGAGATTAAAAGTAAATTAAAAGAAATTTCTCCGGGAATATTTTCTCTGGCACAATCCAATAATGATCAATCTTTAGAGAAGATTAAATTTATTTTATCAACAGAAATATCCTCAATTTACACTCAAGGTGGCAAACAACGGCGGGTTCATAATTTAATTTTTTCGCCCTCACTTAAAACCTGTGAAAAAATAATCAGTGAGTTGCAAAATTATGGTGCCAATCTCTTATCCGACGGCCGGCCAATTGTTGGAATATCATCAAAGGATCTTTTAGAGATGGTATTGGAGATTGATGAAAATATTTTATTTATTCCCGCTCATGTTTGGACTCCTTGGTTTTCTCTTTATGGCTCAAAAAGTGGCTTTGATTCAATTGAGGAGTGTTTTGGTGAATACGAAAAATATATTTATGCAATAGAGACGGGATTATCCAGTGATCCAATTATGAACTGGCAGATCAAAGAACTGGAAAATCGCTCGATTGTCTCTTTTTCTGATGCTCACTCCGGAGCAAAACTGGGAAGAGAGGCAACAGTTTTTGTCTCTCAAGATCCCAATACCCAATATCAAATGGAAAATCTCTCTTATGAGGATATTGCTGGGGCAATAAAACAAAACCCCAATAGCAAATTAAAGATCGGCTACACTATTGAATTTTTTCCTGAGGAGGGAAAATATCACTGGTCTGGCCATCGAAATTGTCAAGTTAGACTTTCGCCTCTTCAGGTTAAAGAAAAAGGGATAATTTGTCCTGTCTGTCGCCAGCCATTAACTATTGGTGTTGAAAATCGCGTTCTTGATTTATCAGAAAAAATTTTAAAAGAAAACGATCTTTTGTATTTAACCAATAGC
>CALLVF010000059.1 GCA_938010745.1 uncultured Patescibacteria group bacterium
TTAATTTAGGAACAAGAATGGATTTGTTTCTTCTCTCATTTTATTTTCCCAAAACAGATATTCTAGGATATTATGGTTTATCAACTAAAATCATCTTAACTTTATTTGCGGCCGTCGCCTCAGTAACTCAAGTACTATCGCCGGATTTTTCAAACTTAAAAAACAAAATTGAATTTAAAAATCTTATAAAAAAAAGCTTTATTTATCTTTTAATCCCAACTGCCTTATTCTTTATTTTATTTATAACACCAAGGGAAGTTTTTCAAATTGCCTTTACTGAAAATTTTGATAAAGCATCGGAAATAACTCATCTTCTAGCCTTAGCTTACCTTGTTTACCCTATAACAAACATTCCTTATCTTTTTTTTCTTTATACAGTTAAAAAACCAACATATCTTCTGGCTGCCAACTTAATATTTTTTCTCACTATTTCCTTTTCATGTATTTTACTGATCCCTAAGTTTAATTTTTACGCTGGCCCGCTCTCTGTTTTTTTTAGTTTTTTTCTATCAGGAATTTATCTTTTTTATAATTTCATTAAAGTTTTAAAAAGTAGAATTTACTAACAATTGAAAATAATAAATATTAAGCTTATTTTATATTAAAACCTTGTCCTTTTCTTCTTCCATTTTTCAATTGTTAATCCTCGAAAATTAGTTGTTTGATCAAGGTAAAATTTATTATCTTGCAAAATTTGCCGATAGTTAATTCCATAAATCTCAGCCGTATAAGGGATAACAAATATCTCACTTAAATTAATGCTCTGATCGCTTATTTTTGTTAAAGACTCAATTTTTATCGCTGGCTGATAGTATTTTAAAGGGTCAGAGGAGGAGTCAATCATAAAAACGGTTTTATCTTTTGGTAAAATTTTCGCTAAACCTTTCCAATCTTCCCGATGAAAAGGTGGAACAAAAAGATAAACTAAAGATAAAATTAAAAATCCAGATAAAATCAATATCTTGCCCAAATTAAATAATGATGGTTTAAGAGAATATGATAAAAGAATGCTTATAATAGGCAGCAAATACAAAAAACGAAAATATTGAAGCAAAGGAGTAAAAAATGAAATAAAAAAGCCTAAAATTAAAGGAAAAATTAATAATTGTAAAAATAAAAATGCTAATTGGCGATTTTTGATTGCCAAAAAATTTTTAACTAACTGACTAAAAACGAAAAATGTCCACACTCCAGCAATTAACCAATAAAGCCACTTAGGATAAAAGCTGATTCTACCGATTGAAAATTTAAGAGGAATAAGAAGTAGATTTTTAACACTTGCATTACCTAAAATCAAAGACCAATTAGCAACAAACCTTAAAGAATCTTTTGCGTTAATAAACTGCTGATAGAGAAGGGGATAGATAACCAATAAATTTACAAATATTACAAATAAACAAATGAGCAAATTTTTGTATTGTTTTTTATATAAAAAATATAATAAAAAAGTCATAATTAAAAATATAGAACCATAAAAAGTAAGTAAAGATAAAAAAATAAATAAGTTAAAAAATATTTGATTTTTGATGTTTAATTTTGATCTTCCTGCTTTAAAATGTGAAGCGCTTCGGACAGATTTTTCATATGTGATATTTGATATTAATTTAAGAAAAAAATACAAACTTGTAGTCAATAAAAATACAGCCAACATATACATCCGCGCCTCTTGTGAATAATAAACAAGCAAAGGGTTAAAAAGAAAAAAAGAAGTTGCCCATAAACCAGTAATTTTGCCAAAAAGTTCTTTGGTTATTTTATAGATTAGATACCCAGTCAAAAGGGAAAATATGATTGAAGGTAATCTTAAAGCCAATTCAGAGTAGCCCAAAAAATTGCTCCAAAGCTTCATAAAAAGATAATAAAGGGGGGGATGAAAATCGTAAGGAGAAAATTTTATCGGTATCTGCCAAAAATCATATTCTTTTATAACTCTTGCTGTAATTGCCTCATCCAACCAAAGAGATTGATTAATAGCAATAAGCCGAATTAAAAAAGCAAAAAAAAGATAATCAGTATTTTTTTCTTCATTTGATATAATTATATTTACTTTTAATTCTTGTATGAAGTATGGTTTAGAGGGGAAAAAGAATTTATCTTTTTCTTGCTGAATGCGGGATTAGTTGAGCGGCTCAACGCCACCCTTCCAAGGTGGAAAGACGGGTTCAACTCCCGTATCCCGCTCAAATATTCAAATCAAAATAACTATTTTTTAACCTTTAGATAAAGCCTTTGACTTTCCTCAAGCTCACTGAAACGATTAATACCAATCCCAACTGAAGAAAAAGGAATTTTTAAGCCAGCAACTTTTTTACCTTGGACGGAGGCGATTTTAATTAAACTGTTAATATAGTATTCGTTAGAAACTGATGACTTAGGAACTTTGCCAATATTTTCTTTTAAAAAAACAAAATCAAAACAATAAAAACCAGCATTTAATTCTTTAATTTTTTTCTGCTTGTCGCTTGCATCTTTAAACTCAACACTGTCAACAATCTCGCCATTTTTATTGCGGATGATGCATCCCCAATGAAGATTTTCATTATCATGTTCAACAGTAATTATTGTCATCGCTGCTTTTTCCTTTTGATGAAGATTTATTAAGTTTTTTATATCTTCTCTCTTATAAAACATCGTATGATCACCGTAGCCAACTAAAACTAATTTAGGGTGATATTTTTCAATTGCTGGTATAGCCACTTTCACTGCATGAGCTGTCCCCAAGCGCTTTTTTTGGTAAGCATAGTCAACAGGATATTTTTTTAATGCCTGACGAACGCTTTCATGAAAAGCACCAATAACAACGATCACTTTATCAACCACTTGTTTCATCAACTCAACCGAATAAACAATTAAAGGTTTATTTAAAAAAGGAAGCGTTACCTTATTTCTATCTTTTGAATTTATCCTTGTTCCTTTTCCCGCTGCCAAAATTAACCCCACTATCATAATAAAACCGCCCGGTTGGATAGGCTATAGGATATTTTTAATTTTTTAATATTGCCAACCTTCTGGGTACTTTTGATACCAATTAACTAAGGAAATAATACTGTCTTTGATAGTCCTTTTTGGCTGCCAACCTAAAATTTTTTCTGCTTTATCAATTGAGGCATAAATTTTTGCATACTCACCTTGACGAGGTGTAGTTTTTTTTATCTTAATCTTTTTTCCTGTTACCTCCTCAACTTTTTTGATGATTTCTAAAACAGAATTACCGGTTCCCGTTCCCAGATTAATTATCTCGCTTTTTCCACCTTTTGCCAAATATTCAACCGCTAAAAGATGGGCTTCGTTCAAATCAACAACATTAACATAGTCACGGATGGGCGTTTTATCAAAGGTGTCAACTTGCGGACAGGTTAAATAAAAAGGTTCAATTCCCAAAGCACCACGGACAGCATTTTGAACAAGCAAAGTCGAAGGTTTTTTTGAATCACCAATTAACCCATCATCCGAGGCGCCACAGACATTAAAGTAACGCAATATTAAGTATTTAAAATCAAAAATTTTCCCATACCACTCAATTATTTTCTCCGCCATTCTTTTTGAATCGCCATATGGATTGGTTGGATTGGTTGGATGTATTTCATCAACAGGAAGATATTGAGCCTCCCCATAAACAGCGCAAGTTGAGGAAAAAACAATTTTTTTTATACCAAAATTTTTCATTGTCTGCACAAGATTTAAAGTCCCCAAAACATTATTTTGAAAATATTTGTAAGGATTCTTCATTGATTCATCAACTGAACATGAGGCGGCATAATGAACAACCGCCTTAATCCCTTTCTCTTTTTTAAAAATAGGAGAGAGGTTGCTTTTTAAATCGGCCTCGTAAAAACTAAAAAGCTTATTGTCAAATTTTTTCTTCAATAATTCCAAAGGCTGTTTAAAACCGGTTGAAAAATTATCAATCCCAACGACGGTGTATCCTTTTTGCAAAAATAAATAAGCGGCGACTGATCCAATATAACCTCCCGCACCGGTTATAAGAATTTTTCTCATTACAATATTTTAACAAAAATTATTTTCTTCGTTGGAGATTTCCTTCAATATAAAAATGATTAAGTTCATCTTCAAAATA
>CALLVF010000060.1 GCA_938010745.1 uncultured Patescibacteria group bacterium
ATTAAATCATTTTAAATTAAATTGTTACAAATTACCATTTTTCTTTCTATAATTTAATAAATTACGGTTGAAAGATTTTTAGGTTATCTTGCTGATATAATTAAAAGAAAAATTGTTGGTGAAGCTGGTTGTGATGATCAAGAAAATGGAGAAAAAATTAGACTAGAATTACCTGGCTTTGAGGATATTAATAGTGTAAAGTAAATAAAATTCTTACGTAAAGAAGGTAGCTCTATTCTATCAGCTAAATTACCGCGAAAGGAGTGAGTTAGAACAACTCTGGTAAATGGACAGATAACAATTATTCTTGCGGACAAAGTTGAAGAACATATTTACCAAACGATACAAGATAATTAAAATCTTTGGCTATTAACCGCTTCTGGAAAAATAATACATCTTTTTGAGGGTGAAGTATACAGTGTCGGAAGCGATATAAATAATGATATCGTAATAGGTGCAGACAACCCCAACATCTCTAGTAAACACCTTAAAATAGCTGTTGAGGGGATAACCTTTTTTTAAGAGATGATTCAAAAAAAGGTACAAAGCTTGGAAGGGAAATTACAAAACTTATGGGAGATGAAATAAGAGGTACGAGTTTGGAGGCAGTAACTAATCAAAATAAAGAATTAGATGAAATTGATGAAATGCTAATAGATTAAGAAGAGAAAAGATTTAATGCGGGCTCGTTTATATTTAATATTGACGGCAATACCGCCTCGGGAACAAATAGGGGAGGCAGAGAAGAAAACCAAGATATGCATTTAGTATATAACACTGGCTCTTGTCAAGTTTTGGCAGTTGCTGATGGTATGGAAGGACATAAAAATGGATTTGAAGCGGCCCAAAAAGCAATTTTTGCGATTAAAAATGCAGTATATGCTGCTGTGAAAAGCAATGGAGATGATTATGAAAAAATAAAAGAATTGATTAAAGAAGCTATTATGAATGCTCATTTAGAAATTGATAATGCTAATGAAAAAATTGGGGGTTCATCAGGAACAACAATAGCATTGGCAATAATAGATAATAATGGAAAAGATGCTACCGTCTACAATGTGGGCGATAGTCCCGCATATTATTTTGATTTTAATTTAAACATCAATACAATAACTGAAGCATATCGTGATGACTCTTTGGTAGATAAACTTGTAAGAGAAAATAGTATTACACTTGAGCAAGCTTTTATCCATGAAAAGAGAAATGTGATAATGCAAGCTGTGGGGATGGGTTATATTAATATTCATGAGACAAATATAAAATTAAGCGAAGGAGGTGTTTTTGTTGTATCTAGCGATGGTTTGCATTACGCAGCTGGAAGTTAACCTGATTACCATTATATTTTAGCTAACACATTGAGAAATAAAAATCTTGATTCTGATCAAAAAGTTGAGGAGTTAATAAAAGCAGCCATTAAAGGTGGTGGAAACGATAATATTATCGTTATTGTAAGACAGATTTAAAAAAAATTTAAATTGCTTTCTTTTAATTTCTTTTTTTATTCGATTTTTATATTTAATCCCAAAGATTTTATTAATATTTTTTATGGCGAGAGTTCTGTTTAGATATTTTATTATCAATGAAATTTTTCTACTGAATTTAAAAGATTTTTTGGAATTTGGAATTATATTAAAAAAGGTTTGCTAGTAAGTTATTAAAATATTTTAAAGTAATTTTAGAAAACGATTTTTCCTTAAATTTTTACTAGATTAAAGTTTACAACTTTCTTCCATACCTTTCTTTAGAAAATTTTATTATTTTCTCCCGATTTTCGTTTTTGAGAAAGGGAAGAGGCAGGGTTTTTGCGGGAAAAGGGAAAGAGGTCATACCATCAATTGAAAGTTTTAAAACTATCTCATGTTTTCCCAAAGAAACAAGATCATTCTCGCTATAAATTTGGGCAAACTCTTTAGTTAAAATATGAGCGTCTCGAGCACCAACAACAAAAGAGATTAAAGTACCAACGTTACCAAAAATCGCTTTTGATACTGCCTCATCAAGTTGGTCAATATACTGATTGGCTAAAGTTAAAGACAAACGGTATTTTCTTGCCTCTGATAAGATTTTGATAAAAGAAGAGGTAGCAAAATTTTGAAACTCATCAACATACAAGAAAAAATCCCTACGTTCCTCTTCTTTGACAAAACTTCGATTCATTGCCGAGAGTTGAATTTGGGTGATGATCATTGCTCCAAGAAGAGAAGCATTATCTTCGCCTAATTTTCCCTGGGATAAATTTAAAATTAAAATTTTTCCTTCGTTCATAATTTCCTCCAAATTAACAGTTGACTTGGTTTTGCCGATGATATTTCTTATCATTTTTGAGGTGACAAATTGGCCGACTTTATTTTGAATAGGGGATATGGCTTCGCTTTTAAGCCGATCGGGCATCCGGGCAAATTCTTTTTCCCAAAAATTTTTTAATACAGGATCAGTTAGTTGACGGATAACTTTTTTCCGATAATCGGCATTAGCCAATAAATTTAAAACATCAACTAAAGTGGAGTTTGGGATTTCAAGAAGAGTCAAAATGACATTGCGCAAAATGTACTCAAGTCTTGGTCCCCAGCTATCTTTGTAAAGTTTGTAAAAAATGGAGACAATCCCTGAGGCGACTAAATCCTTTTGCTGTTTATTTTTTACCTCCAAAACATTTAAGGAAAAAGACCGTTCGAGATCAAAAGGCTCCAGATAAACAACATCATTTATCCGGCGTTTTGGAATATAGTCTAAGATGATTTCAGAAAGGTCACCATGAGGATCAATTATCCCAATTCCTCGGTTTTTTCTAATATCATCAATCGCCATATTGGCAATTAAGGTTGATTTTCCAGCGCCAGTTTTTCCAATAATATAAATATGTTTTCTTCGATCAGGAGTTTTTATCCCAAAAATAGTTTCTTTATTTTTAAACTCGGTTTTGGCGAAAAAGTTGATGTCCATTTTGACGCTGGATTTTGGAGACTGGAAGCTAGATTTTGAAGTTTGGTGCTGGAAGATAGAATTTTCTAACTGCAATTCTCCTGCTTCTTTATCAAATTTCAAACTTCTAGCATCAAGCGTCTGTTTTTGCGTTTCCGGCGCTACCGGCAGATTTTCCGGCGGCTCACCTTTTAAAGTTTTACCCCAGGCAATATTCTTAATTCCAGCTAATAAATATCCTGGTGGATGCCAAAGGGTAGCAAGCTCTTGAGCGTTTAGTATTTGACGTTGTTTTTCAAAATAAGAAAAAGATCGATTTTTGATTTTGTTTAAAAGCCAGTTTGTAAAAATTAAAGGTTTTTTAAAAACAAATTGATTGCCTTCACCAAGTGAAAAAGAGCCAAAAGTGCCAGCTAGATTAAGTAAAAACGGATATGGATTTAGGTTTTTATCAGTTGATGAAGCTAAAAGTCTGATAGCTACTTTTCCACCTTGAAAAGAGGTTTTTTTCATCATAATAAGTTTGAGAGGATTTTGAGTATAGCGGCCAGAAGCGCTATCATAATGCATTTTTGAGGCAGCGGCTGTTGTCTCATCTTGCCAGTTGATATTGGTTTGGGTAAGAACAATTTGGACTAAAAATTGTAAGTTGCTTGGTTGTTTTGACAAAAATCCCAAAAGTGAGGATAAAGGATCAACATCGCGAAAGTCCTGATAAGTTTTTATCGGATAATAAAAACCAGATGATAAAACCATCTCACCAGCAGTTTTTACTGGTTTATTAAGAAGAATTTTTAAAGGATCAGTGGTTTGGGTGATTTTAATCTGAGGAAAAGAAGATGATAAAAGGCTTGTTATCAAAGTTTTTTTTGATGATGGGCAAGTGAGATAAAAATAAATTGTTTGGTTTAAAAGATAGATTTCAAAAGAATATATCGCCGGCGCGCCAAAAATTAATCTTTTTAAAAGAGAAACTGATTGATAAGGGACAAGTGAGGTAAAAATCTGAGTTGCTGCCTCAATTGGTGTTTCATCATCTTTTGGATTTCTGATTTGAAGATAAGTAAGATCCATATTTAGAAGTATACTAAATTTTTTGATTAAATTTTTAAATCATGAAGATAAAGTAAAAAAAATAGAAGTCCAAACTCTAAAAACTCCAAAATTAGTTAAAATTGGTAAAAACTAGTTGAAAATTGTTTGTTTTTCTTTATAAAAGATTATAAACAATATTGCCGCCAGTACAACTAAACAGAAACCAATAAATTCTAAATATTGAGGCAAAAAAACAATAAACACTGAACTTCTCACATCTAACATTTTTTCACTATTTGATGATAGATCTTTATTGTTACAAGTTAGACGTTTAGTGTTAGTTGTTAGGTGTTTTAAGTTGTCAATTGGTATTATCCACCCATTAGCCCAATTATTAACCATCACATGCTCTTTAATTTCTTTGCTAAAGAAAAAAGGAAAAATACGTTCTAAGTTCCACGTTCTACGTTCTACAATGTAAGCTTTCCATCCTGGGTGATATGATTGGGAAAGATAAAGAGTTATTGGATAGTCGTTATTAGTTATTTGGAGATTTGAGATTTGGTAGGTAAAATAATTGATTTTTTTGGCGTTAAAGTAATCTAAATTAATGTTTCTATCTTGAATACGATTGGATGAAAGGTAGAATTTTGAATAAATTAAGCGGAGGGATTTGAGTTTTTCGTAAGGGAAAAGATAAACTTCAATATCGGTTATTTTATTTTCTGATTTTAAATTTTCATATGAGTTTTCATGGAAATTGATAATATAATTTAAACCATATTGGAATTTTGGCGGGAGAATGAAAAGTTCTTCATCATTTTGCAACCGCTCCTCAAGAAAAGCTTGCTTTTTTGTTTGGTCCAAAACATAAAAGAAAAGTCTTCGGCCGGCTAAATTTTTATTTTTAATCTTAATTAAATAGCCATATTTTTGGGGAAGATAAGGTAAAGAAAAACCAAAACATAAGTTATTTTTAAAACATTTTTCTTTATTAATATTTTTAACATTAACTTTTTCAATAAGAATTTTGTCTATAAAAAATTGTAAGCGATTATTATCAACAAAATAAGAATTAATATAACCAGAATAAGTCGCTAATTTATCATTTTGATAAAGGATTGCTTGAAAATTGTTTTCTGGCAAGTCTAACTTATATCTTGAAAAATCAAGATTATCTATTAATTCAATCAAAAATTTATCTTTGGTTTCTTTTATCTGCCA
>CALLVF010000061.1 GCA_938010745.1 uncultured Patescibacteria group bacterium
AACTCAGTCTTAAACCAAACCTATCAAAACTGGGAAATGATTATTGTTGATGATGCCTCAACTGATGGAACTTATAAATTTATCTCAGAATATTCCAAAAAAGATAAAAGAATAAAAATTATAAGACACAAAAAGAACTGGGGTATAAAAAAACTCAAAGAGTCATATAACCAAGCGCTAAAACAAAGCAAGGGGGATTTAATCGCTATTATTGAAGGTGATGATTTTTGGCCAAAAGATAAATTAGAAAAGCAAATAGAAGATTTTAAAGATAAAAATGTGGTTTTATCTTATGGAGATTGGGTAATGACTGATACTTTAGGCAACGGCATAACACTTGGAAACTATCAAAATTTTGATAGAAGAAAACTTTTTAATAAACCAATTGGTTCTATTTTGCATCTTTTTGCCTCTTTAAAATTTTATCTAATGTCTTCAACGGTTATTATTAGAAAAAAGACTTTAGAAAACCTTGGTGGCTTTCAAAATGATAAAAACTACCCTTTTATTGATATTCCCACCTATTTATCTTTAGCATTGCAAGGCAATTTTTTTTATCACCCGGAGATTTTAGGTTACTATCGGAAACAACCTTTATCCTCTTGGTTCTCATTTGCAAAACAAACTGAAGATATGGGAAGAGCAAAAGTCAGAGATTGTGTTAATAATTTTTTAAAATCAAAAAAAATTTCTATTAACTGGTTAAAACTTATTGTAGATCAAGAAAAATATTTAAGTTATAAGAAAAAATATAAAAAAATTAGCCATTTTTACCATTATTTTGCTTTTAGCAATAAAATAACGCCTATAAAAATTATTGTTTACATAATATTTTTTTTCCGATATTTTATTTATAAAATAAAAAAACAAGTTTTTCACCAAGTATATATGAGAAGCACGTGTTTCTAAATAAATAACTGATGGAAAAAGGCTTTGTTCGTTAGAAACAAAAAACAACTAATTGAGGCAGTAAAAGTTTTTATAAAAAACAATAATCTTCGAAAAAAATATTCATTATTTGGATATGAGCGATCAAAATCATTCTCCTTCAAAAAAACTGCTAAAAAAATATTAGAGATTTATAATTGGGTTTTAAAAACAAAGACTACCTATCAGCAAATAATCATTCTTCGTCTTTTAAATCCTCAATTGTCTAATCTGTGGGTTTTTTATAATTTGCATTCCTTAAGCTAAAAACTTACTATTTAAAATACAAGTGTAGAGGTTAGTTTGGTAAAATTTTTCAATTAAGAAAATCTACGGCAAAAAATCTAAAAAAAGCTGACTTATCTTTTCTGCCAATCTCTCATGACCTAAGGGATTTATCGTTGAAATCTTATCAAAATAAAAAGCCTTATTTTCTGGAAAGTCAATTAACTGCAAAACTTTAACTTGTTTTTTAGATTGTAAAACTTCCATTATAGGCTCAGGTATCGAATATAAAGAAACAAAAATTATCGGACCTTGATATAAAGAAAAAAGCTCATTAAGAAAAGTTTTTTGTCTTTGATAAACCTCCTCTGACTTTACCTTTTTTAAATACTCCTCCCAAGCCAAATCCCAAGAAGGAAAATATTTCCCTTGTTCTCTTAATTTTTCTCTTTCTTGGAGGATATTTTCTAAGTAGCTATATTTATAAGTTAACGGAAAGAAAAGTTCATTTATTCGATAAAAATTATTGTTCATAAAAATAATAAGATCGGGGTTGTATTTTTTTCCTTGTTGGCGATATCTTTCAATGGCATATGCTAAATCATAGCTGTGATAAGAAAGATTAATTACTTCTACCCTTCTCCTTTGACTTTTGGCATTTAACTTATCCTCCATTTTTTCCACCCAGTTATCTTTAGTATCAACTAAAAATCCAAAAGCATTACTATCGCCCAGAACTATTACTCGATAGGTGTCTTTTGGTTTTTTTACTGAATAATTAAATCTCTCATTAAACCCATCGTTGTTGTAAGTGTAAGTGGCTTTAATGGGTAAATCTTGACTTATTTCGTTAGTATTTGGTTTTGGTGAATAAAAATAGCGAAATCGGCAAATAGGGATATCTTCCTGAAAACAAAATTGATAAACCTCATCTTTAAACTGAGGATTAAGCCAGAAGGTAGTTTTAAAATTTTTAAAAAAAGAAGTAAAATAATTATCGGCAGAATCTTTTCCTTGAGTTTCTTTTTTTAATAAATAAACCTTTTTTAAAATTTCAATATTGGGAAATTTATCATTATCGGTCAACCTCTGGTAAAGCTTTAAAGCATAATCTTTTTCTCCTAAATTTAAATAAAAATCCCCCAAAAAACTCAATGCCTCAAAGGAGTAAAATGATTTTTTTTCATAGTCTTTAGCTTGTTCTTTTGCCTTACTCAAATTTCCTTGCTGATAAAGCCTTTCTATTAGTTTTTTTTGAGTTTGATGATCAAAGGAAAAAAATCGATTCCCCGCCTCCGGCAAACCACTTAAAGTGAAAATCTTGCCGGTAAGTTTTAAAAAAATAAAAAATAAAAGAAAAAAAGAAAATATGGAATATAAATTAAAAAAGATTTCTTTTTCGTCTTTAACTACCAACCCAACCAGTAAAAATAAAAGGAACAACATACCGTAGATTGAATAGGTGTAATCGGTCAAAAAATTAAGACTAAGGTAGTAAAAAAGATAACTATAAGAAGCCAATTTCTTATCAATATTTTTAAAAATTAAAATAAAAAACAAAAGAAAAAAGAAAAAACCAAAAATACCTGTTTCTGTTAAAATCGTGATTGGTAGATTTAGGGCTGAGGAGACTTGTTGAAGATTTTCAGAGACATATTTTTGAGAAGAATAATAATAATTACCTACTCCCCAACCAAAAAGAGGCTTTTCTAAAAATCCTTTTAATCCTTGGGAAAAATATTCAATTCTGCCGGAAAAGATACCTCTGGGTTGAAATTTAATCATCTGATTAACAAAAGGTAATAATTTATCAAATGGTTTAAGGGTGTAAAATTCTCTTTGACTGAAGAGAAAAAATAAAAAAACCACTAATAAAGGCAAAAAGATAATCTTATCAATTCTGATGGTTTTTTTTTGGTAAGAAATTAAAAGTAAAATTATCAAAAAGTCTACGTAGGCGGAACGGGAATATGAAAAAAGAAAAAAAGGAAAGAAAAACAGAAAAAGAAATAAATCAATTCTTTTTTTACTTTTAAGATAATCATAAATGAGAATTATTAAAGTCAAACCTAAAAAATCACCTAGGTGATTGTGATTGGGATAAAGGGGATAAATTAATTGATAAGAAGTGATTCGAAAAAGCTTTTGAGGAAGAAAAGAAAGAAGAGAAAACAAAAAAGAAATCAGGATTAATATTCTTTTAAAATATCTTAAAATTAGAGCTTTTTCATTTGTTCCAATTAAAAAAATAAAAAAAGCGCCACCCCAAATCAAAAGAGAGTTAAAGGAATTAATTTGATCAATCGAAAAAAAAATAGAGATGATAATAAAAATAAAAAATAAAAAATAAAAAATAAAAAATTTATTGATTTTAATTAATTCTTTTTTAAACTCTTTTTCTAAAAAATAAATAGCAGATACTAAAGAAAGTAAAAAAATAACTCCCTCCCTAGGAAAAACAGCAGTTGACTCCAAAACAAAAACTATAACAAAATAAACTAATGATATCATTATATTGACTTGAAATTTAATATTTGTTAATCTAATTCTAATGAAAAAATTCTTTATTTGGTTAATATTAATAATAATATTTCTCAACTTTGAAAAAAAAATTATCGCTGATCATAACTGTTATGAAAGCTGCGGTACACCTTCTTTCTGCAACAACGGTCTCAGTTGCATGGGGGGTATATGTAAAAACGCAAATTGCCCAGATCAAACTGATTGTGTTTGCGATTATCCCAATTGTAAAAATCTCACCGTTAACCAAACTACATTAGGCTTAGGAAAATCTTATAATTTTTCCGCTACTTATGAAAATTATTTTGGTCCCGTAGACAATCGTGGCTTTTCTGTCGCCACAAGTTGTTCTTCGCCTTTTATTAACGACCAAACATCAATTGGTGGACCTGGTACTGTTAGTTGGACATGGATTCCTAACTTAACAGGAACTTATACTGTTTTTTGTAGAGCATGGAATGATTCTATAGCCGAATGCAGAGGAGATTGTGTTGATGGACCTCCAAGGTATTCATGTCGTGGACCAAATGCAAAATTAACCGTTACTGTCGTTGCCCCACCAACTCCAAGTGGAAGCTGTGGTAGTTTTAATTATAACTCAGATAATCCTGCTACCCCGATAACCTTTACGTGGACTAATCCCATACCTGACCCGGTAGGATTACAAGTTTGGGATAATACAGGCAAGTGGTGGTATAACAACTGGGCTAATTCACCGATAACAATTAACATCCCTCCAGGAAGAATAGTTTATGCTCGCACCACTTATAGCTTTACTCACTTTTCGCCTGAAACAAATATTACCTGCTCACTCCCTCCCAATCCTTCTCCAGCAATTATTTCTGGATCTTTACAGCAAAAATCTGGCGATGGTTGTTATGTTGCAAATGATACCAATAATTTTTCATTAAGCAATCCCACTATCACCTCCAATCCCTCAAATTGTGTTTCAACAAATTGCATTGTTTTACCGACTAATAATAATGCTAAAACCTATACTTGCACTACTACTTTCAATAGCAACGACTGTCTTAACTATAATCCAGCTACTTGGCCCACATCAGCCATTCTTACTTTAACTAGTATTGCCCCTGTTGGTTATACCTTATATGGTTGGACAACTCCTGGTAGTTGCTCTCTTCCCACTAATACAAAAACTGTTAACGCTGGCACATATATTGATCAGTCAATAACTTTTGATTTTATTGGTAATAAGTGGTTTAAAATTAAAAATGCTTCCTTTAACCGTTCGTCAACGAATAATATAACTATTCCTTTATTAATTGAGCCTTATGATACTTTCGATGATGATGGTCAAAAATACTTTATGATCGGTCAAACAGGAGCAGCTTTAGGAATAGTTGTTTCTGATAATCGCTATAGCATAAATAACTGGCACAAATCAGACTACAATAGACAAATACCTTTGTCTATTGATGACTTTTTAAATTATATTAAAGCTAGAAAAAGTTATCAAGCTATTAATAACTTAAATGAGTTAACTCAAGATAAAATATACTTATATCAAGGTAATCTTGATATTAATGACTCGTCCATATCTATATTTAATAATAGAAAATTAGTCTTGATTGTCACTGGATCAATTAATTTTAATGTCTCAAACGAATTTCAACCAAGTAATGCTAGTATAGCTTTTTTAGCTAAAAAAATAAATTTTTCAAACACTGTTAGCATAGCAAAAGGAATATTTGTAGCCGAAAGTACCGATACAGGCTCAGCCAATAATCAAGGATTAAAAATCATCGGTAACCTAATTTCTCTTTTTGACTTCACTAGTCAAAGAAAATGGAGCAATACTGCTAAACCCTCAATTTTTGTTGTTTTTAAGCCTGAAATGTACCTTGATCTTTTACCTTACTTATCAATTTCCAAGTATGATTGGAAACAGTTACAATAAAAAATATCAAGTATTAAAATTATAAATGACAAAGCTAATTATAAAAAGAATTTAATAAAAAATTTTTATATTTTTAATAATATGAAAAAAAAGCGTGGCCAAGTTTTGCTAATAACCGTTATGCTTTTAGCTACGGCTTTAACTGTAATTCTATCTGTGTCTTTTAAATCAACCACTGATACTCAGTTAACAAAATTGGAGGAGGAATCACAAAAAGCTTTAGCAGCGGCTGAAGCAGGAATTGAGGCAGCCCTTAAACAAGGCACCATTGCTAATATTGGTAGTCTTCCTGGTTTAGGCGATTTTACTGGCTCAGCTTCAATTGAAACAACTACCACAAACTCCTTTATCACTCCTCTTCTTCTAAAAGATGAACAATATACTTTTTATTTAGCTAACTACACTTCTCCCAATAATTTTTCTAATTATTGGAGTGGGAATTTAACTATTTGTTTTGGTAATGTTGCCTTAGAAATAACTTTGATTAAATCTGATAACACTTTAACTCGTTATGCGGTTAATCCCTCAAACTCCTCAATTATTAACAATGGAGTTTCAGCTTCATCTGGTAGCAATAACTGTCCTGAATCTTCTTTTTCCAATAACTACTCTCTTGCTTCAATTTCCAATACTAAACTAATGATTGCACGTGTTATTGGTGGTCAGACAAAAATTGGTATCAAAGGATCATCGGTGCTTCCCCTTCAAGGCAAAACAATTGTTTCTGAAGCTAAATCAAAAACTGGTGTCACTAAGAAGGTTATTCTTTTTCAATCATACCCCCAAATCCCAGCTAATTTTTTTGTCACCAGTTTTTAATAAATATTTAAAAACTATCTTAAATCAATCTTTCTAACCTTTCCCGCCAACAAAAAAATTTTCCATACTTGGCAAGAAAGAGCTAAAACTTCTCAAAAAAAACCTGATTATCGGGGACACCTCTTTCCCCCAAAAAACAGCGAAGAGACTCAACCACCTCCCTATTACCGCAGAGATAGTAGTCAAAGTTTGAATAATCCAAATCAAAGTTTTTAAAATCGGCCTTTTCTGAGAATAAATGTTTTTGATCAATTATAAATGACTTCAATCCATCCTGGATATAACCTGAGGTAAAATATCCTTTATCCTCTTTTGGAATTATGGAAAAATCTTGCTGGCGGGAAAGACAGATTTTAAATTTAAATTGCTCTTCTGATTCTTTACTTAGTTGTTTTAATTCATCCAATAAATATGTGTCTTGAAAAGTTTTTAAACCCCAAAATAAATAAAATTTTTTATTGTTAAGCTGCATTTTTGATTTTTGATTTTTGATATTTGATATTAATATTGATCTTAATGGTGCCAAGCCAGTGCCCGTTGCCAAAAATATCTTTGGTCTGAGACCTTCATGTAAAAAAAATAATCCGGCTGGTCCTTGAAAAATCACCACTTGCCCCAAATTTAAATTTGATAAATAATTTGAACCAACACCTCCTTCAACAATTTTTACTAAAAGTTCAAAAGCCTCTTTTTGAAAATCAGCTGAGGCAATAGAATAAAGCCTTCTTAAAGCCCCATTTACAGGGTCAGTCCCTTTAATAGGAATCAAAAGAATCAGATACTGTCCTGCCTTAAAATTTATCTCTTTTGGCTCAAGTAGTTGAAAACGAAATAAAAAGACATCCTTCGTTAATTGTTTTTTTTTCGTAAAAACAGTTTTATAAGAGGTAATCATTTTGCCTTATTTTATTCCAAATAATCAATAAAGAATAACATTTTTATAATCTTGCTCTTTGAGTAATTTCTGCCTCCACTAATTCTTTTGGCCGACCATACTTTAGCCGAGATAGTTGGATAATTGCTTGGGCCACTTTTTCATTAGCTCCAGCTTTAAGTTTATTAATATCTTTAGTTAAATCAACGGAAAAAGGTGGCATAGGTTCATTATCTGCAATAGTTTTCATGTAAGCGTGAAATCTCTCAATGTTTATCAGATCAGATTCATTGAAAATTGGTTGGAATTCTCTTTGAAGATATGATGCATCAGTTACCCCCACACGAAAAGAAATCAAAGTACCTACATTACCAAAAACTGCATTTTTAACTTCTTCATCCATTTGGCCAATGAATTGATTAGCAACGGTTAAATTTAAGTGATATTTTCTCGCCTCAGATAAAATAGTGGCAAAATTTTGAAACTCATCAACATAAAGAAAAAAATCACGTCTTTGTGGCTCAGGTATCTCCTGACGACTCATCGCTGCCACCAATATTTTTGGAATTAAAACTAACCCTAGAAAAGAGGAGTTCTCTTCTCCTAATTTACCTTTGGAAAGATTAATTAATAAAATTTTTCCCTCATCCATTACTTTTCTGAAATCAAAAGCACTTTGTGATTGGCCAATTATATTTCTCATAGTTTTGTTGGTAACAAATCGTCCAAACTTAGAGACAATATAATCTAAAACCTCACTTTTGTGAAAGTCTGATGTTTGAGCAATCTGATCAGTCCAATAACGACGAACAATTGGATCGGTTACTTTTGGTAAAAGCTCCTGTACATATTTTGGATCAGTTAAACATCTTACCACCTCAACAAAAGTTGTTCCTGGTTCGCTCATCACCGTCAACATCGCATTTCGAACCGCATGTTCAAATCTTGGCCCAATAATCCCAGTCCTTTGTGGATCATAAAGCTTGTACATTAAATTAATAATTGAGGTTGTGATAAAATGTTTTTGCTCTTCATTTTTTGCCTCCAGAAGATTTAAACCCATTGGCCGCTCTGTATCTGAGGGATCAAAATAAATTACATCTTCTGCCCGCTTAGGAGGAATATATTTGATAATATCATCAATTAAATCACCATGGGGATCAATTACACAAACACCATAACCGGCTTTAATATCTTGGATTGCCATATCATGAAGAAGAACCGATTTGCCAACACCAGTTTTTCCAATAATATAAACATGACGCCGCCTATCATCAAATGAAACACAAACAGGTCTTCTGATACCCCGATAATAACCATAACCAATAAATGTACCACCACTTTGAGGAACCTCAGCAGGCACAGGGGCGGTCTTGGCTTTAAGCCATTGGATATGAGGTGTCTCAATGCTTCTGTTTGGAAAATGAAAAATTGTCGCTAACTCATCAGAAGACAATATTGAAATCGATTTGTAAAAAGGTAATTCTAAAATTGGAAAAAATTTATAAATAAAATTAATCATAAAACTAGAAGGAAATAAAGTCTTAGCTCCTGTAAAACCATTAACATCAGAGTTAAATTGAGTAAAGCTTGCTTTAATATTTTTAAGATGCATTTGAGCTAAGTCTTTACTTGAAGATGAAACAACAAAACGAATACAAGTTTCAAAACCAGGCTTTGTGCACTTTTCATCAATTTTCTCAAGTAGTTTTGGATCAGTTTTGAAAGTAGCCTTTTCAGGGTTTGCTTCGTTTTTTTTAGTTGAGGCAACATAGTTTTTTCCTAACTTCTTCCATTTTGAATTAGCTGGGCGAATCAATATTTGAATTATCGCTCCTTCATCTTCATCCATTTTTGAGATCGCTGATGTAACACTTGATAAAGGATCAACACTTAAATCCTTGTAAATTTTAAGCGGCATATACGCCGTCTCTCTTGTAACTAAGGATCCAAAAACTACTTTGCCATTTTCAGAAAAGATATTTGGCTCATCAACTTTTCTAATATCAGCGCTTGGATAATAAGCATAGATAGTCTTTTCAACCAAATCAATTATTCGCGAAGGAGCAGAAACATAGAAACGGATATCAGCTTTTTTACCAACTATCTCAAAAGCTAAAACATCATCTAGCTCTAGAAATGAGAACCAACCACTTTTTTTTAGAGAGGAAAAAGAAGCAAACATCTGTTCAGCAGCATCGATTTTTATATCGTTATCTTTTGGCAGACGAACTTCTAATGTTACCATTTCTAACGAAATCTTCTCTCTTTTTTTTATGCGATTGTAAAAAAGAAAAATATAAAATAAAACAAAAGTCAAAAAGGAAGCTAAAAATAGTGCAAATAAAACTAAGCTAATCGTTATTAATTTATCAATCAATATCGCAATATTTTCGTTCATATAAAAATTATATCAATTAAATTGCGTAAAGGACAAAAAAATAATCTTTCAGCTAAAAATATAAGCTATTATTTGTAAGTAAATTTTTTATATTAGATATTTCAATCAATATGAATAAATTTAAAGTTATAATAAAATTATGAAATACGTTAAAAATATTAAAGAACAAAAATTTAAAGGCTTAAAAACAGAACAAATTTTTTTTCAAAAAATTAAACTTCCATTAAAAAAAATTAAAATTTTAAAATTAGTCCCGTTTATTTTTATTTACCTATTTTTATTTATTAATATAAAAGAAAGCCAAAATCTTCCCCTGCTATATTTGCAAGTAATAAGTAAAAAAAAAGAGGCCATAGTCGATTTTTTAAAAAAAATAAGAGCCTTAAATTACTTTCCTCAGGAACTGGAAAAGTATAAAAAAATTTACGGCAAAAAAATTGATGAGGAAGTTTTTGCCCAAGAAAGAGAGCGGAAACAGATGATAAAAAATCTTGAGCAGATATTAGAAAAAAATCCAAAAGCAAGAGATGTTTTTTATAGTCTTTATTGGCTTTACAAGGAAGAAGACAATAAAAAAAAGGCGATGGAGTATTTAAGAAAGGCTAAAGAATTGGATCCGGAAATAAAGTAATTAAGAAATTAAGCAATTGAGTAATTAAGGAAAAATGCGGCAATATTTAACCTTAGAAAATTTAAAAAATCATAAATTAGCTAGAAAACTTGGTGATATTGCGTGGAAGATATTTAATATTTTTGATTTTGAAGGAAAAAGTTGTTTGGATACCAATTAATTGAGACAACTTAATCAATTACCCCTAATATCGCGGAAAAATATGGAACATTTCATTATCTTGATAAAATAAAATATTCTATAACAGTCGTGGTTCGCTTCTTGAATCATGACATTGGTTTAAAATTATTGTTAAAAGGAAAAAATTAATAGATAAATAAAGATTGTTTTGGATATTATCAACAATTAAGATTAGCCATTAAATGGTTTAATTAAATCAACTTTTAACCAAAGAACTTAATTGCTTAATTACTAGTTACTTAATTACTTTTATGTTAAAACAAGCTCATCTTTATATAAAAGGCGATGTAATTGGAGTTGGTTTTCGTGCTTGGACAAAAATTCAAGCAAAAATAAACAACATTACCGGCTGGGTAAAAAATGTTTACGATAAACCAGAAATTTTTGGTGATGCCGGCGGAGTTGAAGCTTTAATTCAAGGAAGTGAAGAAAATGTAAAAAAAATGATCGATGTTTTAAAACAAGGCTCACCCATTTCTCGAGTCGATGAGGTTGAAGTCATCTGGCAAAATCCAAAAGAAGTGTTTGAGGAGTTTGAAATTGTGAAATAAATCAAAAATATGTTGCGAAGATATAATTTAGTTTGTCTTATGAAAAAAATGGTTTTATTTTACATTATCCTCCTTTTTATTGTCCTTGTGTAAGGACGGGAGGATGTGTAGATAAAACCGAAAATTAAAATTTAAAAATCCATCCTCCCATAAACGGGAGGATTTTTTTATAAGTTTTAAAAGGATTTTTAATAAATAAATATAAAAAATTATGGTTAATGAATTAATATCAAATAAACTTATGGAAGCACAATACGGCCATCTTCCTAAAGAAGAATGGCCTTCTGGCGGACCAATTATTGATGTTACAGCTGTTTTAAGATTAAATGCTTCTGATGTAAGTAAACTGGAATCAAGAATTAGGGGTAAAAGAATAGCAACAACCAATTGGGTTGAAAAAAAATTTCCTGGCAGAACCGCTTATTTTTTAACGAGACCTTTTTGGTGGCAAAATGCTGAAGAGAAAACTCAACGGCTTGCTGCCGAGTGGATGTCAGAAATTATTTTGGCAGTTTATGGAGATGGATATCCTCTACCAAACAAGCATCCTGATTTTAATCTTGATGGAATTAGAAATGGAACTTTATTACCTTATTTTGGTGTAATTGGGCCAAAAAGAATAACAGAATTGGAAGAGTTAAAAGGAGAGGAATTGTATAAATTTATTCAAACAAACCAAGAAGAAGTTATTCCGGTAACCACGTCAGCTCTTATACTAACTGATAATGGTTTTGCTGAATTAGGAAGAAATGCTAATCGTGGTAGTAATGATAAAATGTTTTCAGGATTTGAGGGCGGACCTACTACTTTAGAGCGACTTTTTGATTGGTTAAGAAACAGACATAGACTATTAGAAAGAGTTCATACCTTAGTATCTGATATGAGAGCAGCTCAACCTCATGATAATTCTCCTTCCTCGGCTGCTGTACAGACTCTTTTATTAAGAGATTTAGGAATGAGAATTCGTCTTGTTGCACCTTTATATAATGTCAACGGATTTGAACCTTTTTTATCAGTTATAAGACCTCGTAACCCTAACCACTGGAAAGAAACTAATAGGATGAAAATAATCTATACGTGTTCTGGACCACATATTTCTTTTCTTAAAAAACTTTGGCAACATCAAGTAGGAGAAGAACTTAATTTACAAATAATTGACGACGTACAATATCTTAGTCCTCACCCGTTAGGTTTTGTTAAATATCATGGGTCAGATATATATTCTTTCATAGACGTTTATGATAAAGAAAAGAGGAAAAAATTGTCTCAAGAAGAAATAAGATCGTTGAGTACTTTGGATAAGTCAATTGCTGATTTAGATGAAAAAGCGCCAGTAATTATTGTCAGAGTTGAAGCAGAAACACCTCAATCTGCAATCACTCAGAGAAAGTTAACAGAGGATGGATTTGTCATCTGCGGAATTGAGGGTGGATATGATGAAAACTATCTTAATGGCAACAACGAAGAGCTTATAATTAGACGTTATAAAGCTCCAGCTTATATTTATTTAGCTAAATTAGGAAAATCGGTAAAAGAGGGGCAAATAGTTCTATCGCCAGCATTATTTATAGATCCATCAATTTCTGGTGAAAAAAATGGTTATGATGATGAATTATTTGGAATGTTATATGAGGTTGATGCGAGAATTCGGCAGGCTATTTAATGGATTAAAATTTTGATAAAATAATGGCAATATTAAATGAAAAAGTTAAAAATTAAAAAATTATTTATGAAAGAATTTCAACCAATTCCCCAATCTGAAATTGCCAATCTTGCAAAAAAAGGAGAATTGGGGTTATATTTAACAAAAACAGCAGAAGGTTTAACTCCCCCCAGTCATGAACCAATTACTATCTCAAATATACATCTTGTAGAAAAAAAATTGGGTCTTAATTTACCTTTTCAAACATCATTTGGAAGATTTGCTGAGTTGGTTAGATTTTTTCCAATTATTACCTTTAAAACAGTTGACGGTCAAGAAATAACAGGGGTTGGAGAAGCACCACCACTTCCTTATCCTTGGTATGACGGAGAAAGCGATGGTTTAACAAGAGTGACATTAAACGAGTATCTTATTCCACGAATTAGAGCAAATTCTCAAAGAGAAATAACTTCAATATTGGATTTTCGTGAAATGAGCGGAATTAATGGAATTGTAAGAAATTATATGGCAAAATGTGGTGTGGAAGGTGCTTATTGGGACGCTTTGGGCAAACTAGTTGGACGTCCAGTATATAGGCTTTGGAGCAATGAGGAAAAATATTCTGTTGAAGCAGGAACAAGTGTTGGAAGTTTTAACCTTGAAGATGCCCTTAGACGGGTGAAGACCGCGGTTGAAACGGGAATAAGCCGAGTAAAAGTTAAGATTAAACCCGGTTTTGATGTGATGTTGGTGGCGGCAATAAGAGAAAAATATCCAGATTTAAAACTTCAAGTTGATGCTAATGCAGCTTATGACTTATATAATCCCGATCATGTAAGTGCCTTGCAAGCACTTGACCAATTCAATCTATTGATGATCGAACAACCGTTAGCCAATGATGATCGCTATTATCACTATCAATTATCAGAACAATTGAACACTCCAATATGTTTAGATGAAAGTATCGAAAATGTTAGGCATGCTATAGAAGCAATTGAGATGTGGGCAAGGGCGGGAATATTGAATAGGTTAATTATTAACATTAAACCGCCACGAGTTGGAGGATTTTGGGAAGCGGTAAAAATTGCTAAAGTATGTGAAGCAGTTGGTGTCCCAACTTGGTGTGGAGGTATGATTGAGTCAGCTGTTGGGAAGACGGCCAATATTCATTTTAGTACTTTAACCACTCTGCCAGGCGATCATGTTTCTCAAGGCAAACCTTATTTTCAAGAAGACGTTGGTGAAACGCCAAGATACCACAATGGTGTTATTGATATCCCTCAAGAGCCAGGTTGGGGGCTTAAGAAAGTCAACATTTTAAAAAGTTAATAGTTTAAAGAGAATACATGTCTCCATCAAATAGAGAAACAAATGCTGTTTTTTCCCCACTTTTTGAAAGGAAACTAAATGAAATAAGGGCTTTTTATGAAATTTTTGTTCTACCAGATCATCAAATATTATTGACCACCGAACCAATTGAGTTAAAACCAAACCAGAAGGAAAGAGAGGAGGCGGTATTAACTAGACTAAAAGCATTAATAGGCCATGCTAGAAGAACTCCTTTTTATTCTTCTTATCTTCCTGTGGAATTAACTAGCTGGGATGACTTTTTTAATATCCCAATAATTTCGAAACGTGATTTAATTGCTCATCAAGAAGAAATGTTGGTGCCTTTACCTCAAAGAGGGATGCAAGATTACCTAACTTCAGGTACTAGTGGCGTTCATGTAAAAAATATACGAAACTCAATAGAATTAAAACCCCATTTTGCCAGAGCTGCAAGATTCTTCCTTTATGCTATTGATGATCCCACTAGGGAAAAATTTTTAAACTTTCTATATTATGGAGGTCGATGGAGTGGTGGTATTGGGGCTCACTCTATAATGCAGGAAGGATTACTTAATTTTGTTCCTATCGGTGCTATAGAAGACATAAATCAATTAATCAAAGATTGGAATCAAACACAACCAACAGGTGCTTTCGTCTCTCCTCCATGGTTTGTTTATTTAACTAGAAAATTAGAAGAGAGGGGATTTCTATCTCAAATACCCTCTTTACTTACAAGAATTTTCTATCTTGGAGAGAAGTTTACTTCTAGTCAAATAGAATATGTTACAGGAAGAACCATTAGCCCAGGAGCTTTTATTCATTCAATATATGCGACAACAGAAGCAGGAATGATCGGATTGCAAGTTTTTCCAAACGGACCTATTTTTATTGTTCCCGATGCGGCAGTTATTGAAATTGTTGATCCAGAATCAAATCAACCTTTACCAATAGGAACAACTGGAAATATAGTTGTTACTAGTCTAAATCGGCTAATGCAACCACTAATTCGATATAATACAGAGGATGAGGGGAGAATCATTCCTGAAGAGGAATTGATGGAATACAGGCAAATTGGTTTCTACGCTCCGGCAATAGAACTTAAAGGAAGAATTAGTGATGATTTTAAAATAGGTGATGGTTTTATACAAGCAGAAAAACTTGTTTCAAAATTAGTTTCTTCATTAAATCCACAACCTTTTGTTTTAGAATACCAAATAAAAGTTTTGCCTATTAAAGGAGGAAAGACTGAGATTAGATTAACAATAGAGTCCACGGTTGAACAAAAAGTAGAGGTTGAAATTTCTCCAGAAACAATCGCAAGTATTCTTGAAGAGTTTTCAATTCCACAAGATTTTACGTGGGGTTCCTTAAGTCTCTTGCTCGAGTTAGTTCCTGCTGGTACAATTAAAAGAGTTGGCCCAGCAGGAAAAGTTAGACATCTCATCGATGAAAGATAATAAAAAAAATAATATTTTAGAGATTGCTAAAAGATTGATAAGTTTTAAGACAACTGATAATAACATAAAAGAAAAGATTTCGTGTTTAAATTTTATAGATTCCCTATTTCTCAAAAAATTAGGCAGTAAGATTAAAATTGAAAAATTTTTAGTTAATAATTATCCATCCCGTCTTTATTTTTTAAATCGTACCAAAAAAAATATTAATTTGGTATTGAACGGACATATTGACGTTGTTGAGGGCAATAAAAATCAATTTTCCCCGCTTATCAAAAATAATAAACTTTACGGTAGAGGATCGTATGATATGAAATCAGCTGTTGCTGTGTTTATTGATATTTTCCTAAATTACCCATCCCTTTTATCAAGAAAAAATGCTACTTTAATGATCGTAAGTGATGAAGAAACCTCAGGAAAGTTTGGCACCGACCATATTTTAAATTACCTTTTAGAACACGGTTATAAAGTAAATTTTTGTATAAACGGTGAGCCAACCGATTTAGAAATTGTTCGGGAGGCAAAGGGTGGAATGTTCCTGAAAATAAGTATTCAAGGAAAATCTTCTCATTCTGCTAGACCGTGGTTAGGTAAAAACCCTTTTTATACTCTACGAAATTTATTAAACCGAATATATAAATATTTTCCACCTGTTAAAAAACAAGAATGGAAAACTACAGCTGAGGTTACGGAAATAAATTCTACCGGTTTCGGTTTAAATACTATTCCTGATAATTTGAATGTATATTTAGATATAAGATATGTTCCACAAGATAAATCTAAAACTCAAGAGTTTTTAGCAAAAATTGATAATTATTATGATATTAAGATTTTAGAAAATAATCATTATCTCCCTATTATCTTTAAAAAAGAGAAAGATGAATATACTAGGGTCCTTGAGGAATCGATAAAAACGAATGGAGTAGGAGTTAATTATCGTCAAGGATATGGAACTTCAGATTTAAGATTTTTTGCAGAAAAAGAAATATCAGGTGTAGGATTTGGTCCAATAGGTCAAGGAGCGCATTCCTCTAATGAATTTGTAGATATTAATTCTCTCAAAATTTATAAACAAATTTTATTGGATTTTGTCAAAAAGATTTAATTTATTATTCATAATTTTATTAAACAGTTTAAAAGTAAATGAATACTATCGATAAAGATTTTAATAATTTAACAGAATCATTCAAAAAAAAACTAAAAAAAGGTTTTCTTTTTGGGAATTGCTGGGAAAAAACTAACTACTAACAAGAATTTCTTTTTTAATGAAAATAAAATTTTTGGCATAGGAAGCGTAGGAAAAATTTCCATTGCGGTTACATCTTATCACCTTTTTGAAAACAAAAAAATAGATATTGATGTGCCAGTTGATCTTGGGAGGTTTTATTTTTTTGATAATAAAAATAGAGATTCGGGAATATTAAAATTATTTCAAAAAAAACAGAAAATAACCCTGCGACTAGCTATCCTTCTTATGCTCTCAATAAGCGATAACTTTGCAACAAATGTTGTCTTGGAATCAATTGGTGGTAAAAAAGCGGTAAATCAATTAATGAGATCTCTAGGTTTATTAAATTCCAAGATATTAGTAAATAAAATTGATGAGTATCTTTTTTACGAAGCTAACCACGATTTTAGTCAATCAACTGCTTTTGAAACACTCACCCTTCTTGAACTACTTCAGAATTATAAAATTTTGACAAAAAAGTCATCAGAAGAAATTCTAGGCTTTATGAGTATGGAGGGGGCTCCCTATCGTATACTACGTTATCTTCCACTACCAAAAAATGTTTTTGATAAGAAGTTGGAAATAGTAAAAAACTTCTCTAAAGGAGGGACTTTTCCTAGAATTGGAGTATGTAGCGATGTTGGTATTGTCTATACTAAGGATAACCAAAAGCTGATATTTGTGGGGTTTACAAAAAATTTTGTTGATAAAGAAAATCCGTATCTACGTCATACAGCTGTTGATCACATAAGTAGTTTATTTCTTGCAAAAGTTGGTCAATTTTTATATAATTATTTAAAATGAGAAACTTAAGAAAATTTGAAAACAATTTTTTCTTTTTTACCCCACTTTATCGCGGGGCGATATTTTTTAAATTAAAAATTTAAAATTAAAAATTAAAAATTTTTAAAAGCCCCGCGAAAGCGGGGTTTTTTAATGGTAAATATGATTGAGACAGATCTTAGGATGGGATTACAAAAAAAAATTGAACAATATCAAGATGTTGAAACTGTGGTTAGTCCTTGGAGTGATCAAATCGATCCGAAAACGCGCGCCGAAGTTCACCAATATTTATTAGGTGTTGTTTACGGCAAAGGGCATCATGCTCTGACTCAACCACTGGAGTCGCTGATTGAAGCGCAACAGTCAGGAAGAATGCTTACTTGGTTGATGTATGTTAATGGTCAACCGGTAGGGATGGCCAATATTGAGGTTTTACCGGATGAAGGAATTGCTGAACTCTGTCGCACTGTTAGACTACCAATAGGTTCAATCTTGCCAGATGGGACAACCTTAAATGGTCAAGTTAACAATACTGTTGTTATGTATCAAAGATTGTTAGATTTTCTTCAATCACCAATTGCTAACACAATTTGGGCTCTTCAAGCAGATTTAAGATTGGCAAAATCCATAACACTTCCCGATGGATCATTTCTTGAAAGCGGAGCAGCCACTCAACACATTAATCAATTTGCTGGTTTAAATCCATGGCTTTTATGCGTGCCTCGATATCAAGTTCATCCAAAAGGAGGTTTACCCCACCAAGAAGTTTTTTTTCAATCAAGGTTATATTTACAACCAGAAGGCTTAAATTTACAAACCCCTCTATATACTCCTGAAAACAACCATTATGGATCAGTAAGTAATGCTGAGATAGCTAATGCAACTTACCGACATGCTTTCGGAATTCAACCAACCATTGTTGGCGATATTAATCAAGAAGAAATTAGTCCACCTAAGTTAAATCTTGAGTCAACCGCTGGTATTCATTTTTCAACTATTCATGTCGAAGGAGAAGTTAATCCTGATCAATTATTAAATTTAATAAATACAGCTTTGCAGCAATCCAGATTTGTTGAGGTTATTATTCCAAATAAACCAACTAATATCATCACCCAAAATATTTGTTATCAATTAGGATTAATTCCTCTTGGGGTGCTTCCCGGCGGCGAATTTAGAGTCAATGGGCAAATAAAAACTATTCCCACTACCTTTCATTTTGGAATGGCAAAACCAGAAATCAGAAAACAAATAGTTGATATAGAGTTAGCTCGTGATTATCATGGAGGAGAAATTGAAAAATTAACTTATCTACTTCATCACTGGTGGAAAAACACTTAAAAAATTCATCAACCTCTCCCCTCATCAAACAATTAAAACATCAAAAAAAGACTTTTTTAACAAGTCATTAAACTATGGTAAATTAGAGTATATTCTTGTAAATATATGTTAATAAAAAGACTTATAAAAGAAAGATTTATAATTTTTTAGAGGTTTTGAAGATTTAATTTTTAGCTTTCTTAACAACTTCTCTTTTAAATTACCCAATTTTATCAATTAATCATTTTAATTAATCTTATGAAAAAAAGTTATCTCTACCTATGAGGCAAGAACAAAATT
>CALLVF010000062.1 GCA_938010745.1 uncultured Patescibacteria group bacterium
AAAAAACTATAGAGGAGGAAAAAAATCGACTTCAAAAAAAGTTTGATCAACTTAAAACAAAATGGGAAGAACAAAAAAAGATTGTTGATAATTTACAAAAATTAAGACTAAAACTTGATAATCTAAAGATAGAACTGGAAAAAGCAGAAAGAGAGGTTTTACTTGACAAAGCAGCACAGCTTAAATATGGTGAAATTCCTGCGGTGGAAAAACAATTAAAAGAAGAAGAAAAAAAATGGCAGTCAATTCCTCCGGAAGAAAAGCTTCTTAAAGAACAGGTGACTCAAGAAGATATTGCCAAAATTGTCGCCCGATGGACAGGTATTCCAGTCACGAGACTTTTAAAGAGTGAAACGGAAAAATTAGCTCATCTTGAGGAGGAAATGCAAAAACGAGTAGTAGGACAAGAAAAAGCACTGAAAAAAATCGCCAATGCTATCCGCCGTTCACGATCAGGACTTTCTGATGAAGATAGACCTATTGGCGTGTTCCTTTTTTTAGGTCCAACTGGGGTTGGAAAAACAGAGACTGCCAAAGCCTTAGCGGAAACTATTTTTAATGATGAAAAAGCAATTTTAAGATTTGATATGAGTGAATATCAAGAAGCCCATACAATCGCTCGTTTAATTGGTGCTCCTCCAGGATATATCGGTTATGAGGAGGGGGGGCAATTAACAGAAGCCGTTAGAAGAAAACCATATTCAGTTATTCTTTTTGATGAATTGGAAAAAGCCCATCCGCAAATTTTTAATATTTTCTTGCAAATATTTAATGAGGGAAGATTAACTGATGGCAGAGGTCGCACTGTTAACTTTAAAAATACTATCATTATTTTAACCTCCAACTTAGGTAGCGAAGTATTTCAAGAAAAAATCCCTCAAAAAGAAAAAGAAAATAAAATCTACGAAATTGTCAGAAGATTTTTTAAGCCTGAGTTAATTAATCGTCTTGACTCGATCATCATTTATAATCCCCTAACTGAAGAGATGATGAAAAAAATCATTGAAATTCAATTGGCAGAGGTTAAACAAAGATTAAAAAAACAAAATTTGGAAATTGAGTTTTCTCAAAAAATAAAAGATTATCTTTTAAAAGTGGGTTTTGACAAAGACTATGGTGCTCGCCCCTTAAAAAGACTTATTAATGAATTAATTGTCGATGAAGTTGCTTTACAAATTATTGAAGGAAAAATTAAGCCTAAACAAAAAATTTTTGTTAATTTGGAAAAAGAAAAAATAAAAATAAAATACTTGTAAAAAAAACCAATATGGAAATTAAAACTATAACTATCGAAAAACCTTTGAATTAAATTTTATTTCAGCTTAGTCTCACTTTATCAAAACCGTTGAGGAAATTTATGAAGTTTTTAGTTGGGGCAGAGCCAGGTATAAAGTTTGTGCTGGCATTTTTTTAAACATCTGGTAACTGCAAAATTAGACAAGAAGGCGCAGAGATAAAGACATGATAAAATTGGCTTTTAAAAATGATCAAAAAAAAATTGGGTGTGATCATTCACTTTTTATTTTTTTTAAAGGCGCTTTTCCAATAAATGTCTTAAGTTAACTAAAAAATATCTCAGAAATCGGCAATATTTATTGTACCAGTACCAATCCAGTTGAGGTTATCGTTGCTCAAACAAAGCAAGGCAGAGGAATTTTGGGGGTAGTTGATGGCGGTTCACCGGCTGGAGTTGAGGATTAAAAAGAAAAAAAAGAAAGAAAAGATTTTCTGCGGAAAATTAATTATAAACTATAAATTTAATGTATCTTGACAAATTTAATGTAATTGTTTATATTTAATGTATATGTCACAATTTGTTAGTATTACTAGTCAAGGACAAATTACCCTTCCCGCCTCAATGCGTCGGTTAATCGCTCTTGATCTTTATAAAAAGGCTCTTGTTAGAATTGAGAAACAAAGAATCATTATTGAACCAGTTGCCGATTTCTTATCTTTGGGAGGAACCCTTAAACATAAAGCAAAGAAAAACCAAAATATCGATAAAATCATTCAATCAGAAGAAAACGTAATTGCTAAAATGATTAAATGAAAAAATATCTTTTAGACACTAATGTTATTCTTCGCTTTCTTCTTCAAGATAATAAAAAATATTATCAAATAGCATTGAATTATTTTAAAAAAGCTCAACAAAAACAAATTGAAATAGATATCATTCCTGAGGCGATATTGGAGTTAGATTATGTTTTAAGAGGAGTTTATAATCTTTCCAAAAATGAAGTTGTTAATATTCTTTCAAAACTTATAAAAACACCTTACATAAATATAGAAAATCGCGATCTTATGTTGAATATAATCGAAGAGTACGAGAAAAAATCCGTTGATCTTTTTGATGTTTATCTTTTTTATTTAGCTAAAAATAAAAAGTCTGAAGTTATTACTTTTGATAGAGATTTCAAAAAACTAAAATAATATTGTCTAATTTTTATTAAAAGTTAATATAAATCAGAACTCTTTAGCCAAGTTAAAATTAACAAAAAAAATGTATTGGCTATTGATTATGTATCTCAAAAGTCAAACGATAGCTTTACTTTTTTTCTTTTCCCCATCTAACAATTAAAGCATGATAATTTTGATATAACTTCGTATCGGTGGGTAAATTATCCATAAAAAATTTTTGAAGAATTTTATATGGCGGCATCTTTGTCCGATCGAGCAAAGATAGCTCATTTTTCAAATAATGAATGGCAAATTTTCTCGTATAAGCATCAATGACAAAAATTGATTTGTCGCCAGCATAAAGCAAAATCGTATCGGCTGTTTCCTCACCTATCCCTTTTAAACTTAAAAGTACGTTTCTTGCTTTTTTTATTGGTAATTTAAAAAAATTATCCAAGCTCTTATAGTTTTCAATGATAAATTTTGTTAAGTTAAAAAGTCTTTCCCCTTTTTGATTGTAAAAACCTGAAGGATAGATTAAGTTTTTTAGCTTATTTAAATTTTTTTTACCTAGCTTATAAATTGCTTTTAATGAATTTAGCCTATTGACTCTTAAATTATTCAAAGCTTTTTCCGCATTTGACCAATTGGTATTTTGGGTTAAAATTGTTCCGATAACTATCTCCTCTTTCGTTGCCTTCTTTCCCTGATTAAACCAAGGCCAAGGACCTGGATGGCCAAATTTTTTTAAAAGAAAAAAGTACTCTCTTAAAACTGCTGTTGGCCGCCATTGAGATCTTTTAAGATCAACTCTTTTATCTTGGAGGTGATTATTTAGAAGATAAAATTTTACCCCCTCCATCTCTAATTTTCTCTCCTGTGTTTCTTCTCCACCAAAGGCATAGTTTTTTGACAAAGTACCATTACTAAAAACCACTCGGTGACAAGGAATATTTTTAGTATCTAAATTTTGGTGAAGAAACTGACCGATGGATCTGGCTGATTTTATCTTAAAAAACTTTGCTATCTGGCCGTAAGTTAAAACTTTTCCTTGAGGAATTAAAGACACTAATTTATAAATTAATTTTTTATTGTCCATTCTCTATCGCCTGGTAAATTTTTTTGGCTATCTCCTCCATCTCTTTAGGTGAAAATTTTTTTTCTCCAGGGATAAAATCCGTTTCCTCAATGGTTCTGGGCATAATATGAATATGAGCGTGGGGCACTTGGAGGCCATGGGTAAGATAGGTAATAAAATAAGGATTAAAAACTTTTTTCATGGCTTTGGTTATCTTTAATACTGCTAACCAATAATCTCCAAAGTTAGGGACATCGTATACCCACTGATAATGTTTTTTGGGTATAATTAAGGTATGACCTTTAGTTCGAGGAAAAATATCTAAAAAACCCAAAAAATTTTTATCCTCATAGACTTTATGACAAGGACTTTTTTCCTCAATAATTTGACAAAAAATACAATTTTTCATATAATTATTTTAACACAAACAAATTTCTTATGAAAGAGCAAAAAATTGTCAAAAATCAAAGTATCTGGATAAATAAGACCATAAATTTTTTAGGTTATTTTTTTATAATTCTTGATTTTATGCTTTAATTAAGGTTTCTTACAATAATGTATTTTTAAAAGATAATTATCCTCTTACCTCTGTTTTAAATATAAATCCATTTTCTTACTACCAAACAGAGGAAGATTGTTATCAGCAATTTAGTTATCCATTATACAATGAAAAAGGTGAACCAAGAGAACCAAATAGTTATGAAAGAAAACTTCAGCAAGAAAATATTAAAAACTGTGTTAAAAAGATAAATAAGCAAAGAGAAGATAATAGAATAAATGATATATGGCAGACTGTTTTTCTATTTGTTCTTGGATTAGGTATTCACTTTACCAAAAGATTTTACCTTAAGTAAACTTACCCTCTTGCTTGCGAAACTTTTTTTACTCTTTCAAAAAATACTTTTTGTGCTTCTAAAATATTCTCACTTCTTCCGCCCCAAGCTTTTAATCCCTCCTGCTGAAGAGCTCTGCCAAATGAATAACTTAACTGCCAAGGCAAATCTTTATAATTACTATTAATCGCTTTAAGATAATCTGTTGCTTGATCGGGAGTTAACCCACCTGATAAAAAGACAATTCCTGGTACTTCTTTTGGCACAGTTTTTTTCAAAACAGAAACTGTTTTTTCGGCAATTTCTTCAACTGATGGCTGATCTGAACAATCTTTACCAGCCAAAACCATATTTGGTTTTAAAAGCATTCCGGAAAAATCAACTCCAAATCTCTCAAGCCATTTAAAAACTTTGTCTAATACTTCCTCTGTTGTCTCCTCGCTTTTCTCTATATCATGATCTCCTTCCAAAACCAAAACCTCTGGCTCAACAATTGGCACTAAACCAGCTTTTTGAGTAATTAAGGCATACTGAGCTAAACCAATGGCGTTAGCAATTCTTGCTACCTCTGATGGCATATTATCCCCTACTTTATAAACTGCTCGCCACTTGGCAAAAACCGCTCCCAACATTTTATACTCTTCATATCTTTTTTCTAATTTATCAAGGCCCAAAGTAAAAGTTTCTTCGTTTGTATTGAATTTATAAGTTCCCTCATCAGTTTTTATCCCCGGCAAAATCCCTTTTTCCTTTAAAATATCAACAATCATTTTGCCATTTGGAAGTGGATTTCTTAAAGTCTCATCATACAAAATAATTCCTGAAATATAGTTTTCAATTCCCTCAGTCTCAACCATTATTTGTCGCCACATCGAGCGCGTTTGTACAGTTGACTCAACTCCAATTGATGTCAGTCTTTTAGTCATTGTTTTTAAACTTTCATCAGCAGCCAAAATTCCTTTTTTGGGAGCTACTAATTTTTTAGCAATTTCATGAAGATTTTTATTCATATTTTTTTTAATAAATTTTTAATAAAAAAAGTTTATATGCTTGACAAAAAATTGTCAAATGAGTAAATTAATACAATCAATATGGACAGAAATCTTGCTTTAGAATTTGTCCGGGTTACGGAAGCAGCGGCTATTGAAGCTGCAAAATGGGTGGGAAGAGGAGAAAAGAAAAAAGCCGATGGAGCGGCAGTTGCCGCCATGAGAAAACGGTTTAATCAAGTAGATTTTAAAGGCACTGTTGTTATTGGTGAGGGAGAAAAAGATGAAGCACCAATGCTTTATAATGGAGAAAAAGTTGGCACTGGTAAAGGCCCGGAAATGGATCTGGCAATTGATCCTTTAGAGTGCACTGACAGTGTTGCTTTTGGAAGATACAACGCGATTTCCGTTATTGCCGCCGGGAAAAAAGGCTCACTTCTTCATGCTCCTGACACTTATATGGAAAAAATAGCCGTTGGAAAAAAAGCTAAAGATAGTATTGATTTGAATTCGCCAGTTGAATCAAACTTAAAAAGAATTGCTAAAGCTTTAAATAAAAAAATTAGCGACTTAACAGTTATGGTTTTAGATAGAGAAAGACACGTCAAATTAATTGAAGAAATAAGAAAGGCTGGATCAAGAGTAAGACTGATTACTGATGGCGATGTCTCAGCAGCAATTGCTACTTGTTTTTCAGATTCTGGAGTTGATGTTTATATGGGAATTGGGGGATCAACAGAGGGAGTTTTGGCATCGGTGGCTTTAAAAATTATGGGCGGGGAAATTTTGTGTCGATTTAAACCAAAAAAAGACTCTGATATTGAAAAAATAAAAGCAGCCGGAGTTAAAGATTTAAACAAAGTTTTTACCAGTGAAGATATGGCAAAAGGAAAAGAACTTTCCTTCACAGCAACTGGAGTGATTGATGGGCCACTTTTAAATGGAGTGGTTTTTGGAAAAGACAAAATCATCACTCACTCAATTGTTACACGCGGGATATCTGGTACTATTAGATATATAACCACCTATCATCATTATTATAAGTAAAACTGTCATTTTAAGACAGTTTTGTAAAAAAAAATATTATGAAAAAAATAAAAATCGGCTTAAATGGCTTTGGCAGGATCGGTAGAGCGTTTACAAGAATCGCCCTTAAAAAGGGGCTCGATATTGTCTTAATAAACACTCGCAAAACCCCCAATTCAATGCTTGCTTATCTTTTAAAATATGACTCAGTTTATAGAAAATTTGAGATGGAGGTTAAAGAGGAAATTGATGGTATTTCTGTTAACGGGAAAAAAATTTTTACCACTCAAATTCCTGAACCAGAAAATATTCCCTGGGAAAAATTTGAAGTTGATGTTGTTGTTGATGCCACTGGCGCTTTTACCAAAAAACCTGATTTAGAAAAACATTTAAAAAAAACAGTAAAAAAAGTTATTTTAACAGCTCCCTCAAAGGATGAAGAAACACCCCATATTGTTTTAGGGGTTAATGATCGTGATTTTGATTTTGCCAGTCAAAAAATTATCTCAATGGCCTCCTGTACTACCAATTGCGCCGCTCCCATGTTTAAAATTTTAGATGATAATTTTAAAATTATTAGCGGTTTTTTAACCACTGCTCATGCAGTAACAATGACTCAAAGCATGCTTGATGATCCACAAAAAACCTTTGACCGCTCTCGAGCGGCATTTTTAAATATTGTCCCCTCAACCACCGGCGCTGCCAAAGCTGTTGTTAAAACTCTTCCTCACCTAAAAGGAAAAATTGATGGGATGGCAATTCGGGTCCCAGTTGCCACTGGCTCTTTTTCTGATATTTCCGTTGTTGTTGAAAAACAAACAACGGTAGAAGAGGTTAATAATGTATTTAAACAAGCGTCAGAGACTTTAATGAAGGGAATTTTAGGCTATGAAGAGGATATTATTGTCTCCTCAGATATTATTGGCTCACCTTACTCCTGTATTTTTGATCCTCATTACACTAAGGTCATTGGTGAAAATTTAATAAAGGTTTTTGGTTGGTATGATAATGAGTGGGGATATTCAACAAGACTAGTTGATTTAGTGGAAAAGTTAAGTAATTATTTAGAATAAATATTTTTTATGTCTAAAATAACTTACATTGATGAGGTAGCAATAAAAAATAAAACTGTGCTTTTGCGGGTTGATTATAACATATCTTTAAATAAAGACTTAACTATTGCTGATGATGCCCGAATTAAACAAAGCTTGCCAACAATAAATTATCTTTTGGAAAAAAACAATCGTTTAATCTTAATCTCTCATCTTGACCGGCCAAAAGAAAAAGATCAACGTTTTTCTTTAAAACCCGTTGTTAAACATCTACAAAATCTTTTACCAAATTTTAAAGTATATCTTGTTGATGATTTTTTAGCGGAAAAAAACCAAAAAATTTTTCAAGAGCAAACAACAAAAGAAATTCTTGTTTTAGAAAATATCCGCTTTTATCCAGAGGAAAAAAAAGGTGATGAAGAATTTGCAAAAAAATTAGCTTCTCTAGGAGATGTTTTTGTTAATGATGCTTTTGCTGTTTGTCATCGCACTGATGCCTCAGTGGTTGCAATTAGTAAGTTTCTTCCATCTTATGGCGGTCTTCTTTTAAAAAAAGAAATTACAACCATAAGTAAAACCATTAAAAACCCAAAAAAACCCGTGGTAGCAATCATTGGTGGAGCAAAAATTTCAACCAAACTCCCTCTTCTTTATCGGTTAATTGAGCTTGCCGACTATCTTCTAATTGGAGGTGGTCTTGCTAATACTTTTTTTTGTGCTCAAGATTTGGAAATTGGTCAAAGTTTTTGCGAGTATGAACAAATATCAGCTGCACGCAAGCTTCTATTTCATGCCGCTCAAAAAAAAACAGCTGTTGTTCTCCCATCAGATGTTATTGTAAGTAATTCAACTAATACAAGAAACGGGGGTCTTGCTAAAAAAATTGATGAAATTCCTAAAGGAGCGGTAATTTTAGATATTGGACCACAGACACAAGCTCAATTTGGTTCAATTATTACTAAAGCAAAAACTATCATCTGGAATGGACCGGTGGGTTATTTTGAAAATCCAGCTTTTAGAAATGGCACCGATTTTATTTACTACTCTATCACTCAAAATAACAACGCCACAACCATTGTTGGTGGAGGTGACACATTAGCAGCAATCTCTAAAAAAGAGTACATTGATAAAATTACCCATATATCAACTGGTGGTGGAGCAATGCTTGAATTTATTGAGAAAGGAACATTACCTGGAATTGAAGCTTTAAAAAAATAAATATTTGCAAGTATATTTGCTATTAGTTTTATTGTTTTAAAAAACAGTTAGTAAAATTCAGTGAATAACTATTTCAACTACTTTGTTTACTTTCGCTGGCGAAATTACTGTAACAATTTCTTTGCTTCTTTCAATTGATGGCAAAAAACTTTTGCCTTCAACTTTATCTTCGTTTATCCAATAAACATCTAAATCCAAGTAAGTATTTTTGTTCCAAAAATGACGAATTTGCTTATCAGGAAAAATAAAAATCATCCCTTGGATACCCTCTAATTTTCTAAAATTCATTAGCCCTGTCTGCCACTTCTGCACATTGTCAGCCACCAACAGCTGATACTTCCTCCCTTCTAGTTGGTAACTGATAATTTTGTAATTTTGATCAGATTTTTTATTTGTAAAAACAAAATTAGCCAAAAATAAAACAAACCACAGTAAGAAAATATTAAAAACAAAAAGAAAAAAAATCCTTTTCATAATTTCATTAGTAAAAGTTTAGAATGATCATTTTTCTAGAATAATTCTAATTAATTTTTATTTTTTATGTTATTGATAAAATTTAAACTATCATTATAATTGCAACATTGATGTAATAATAGCTGTAAATGCGCTCTATAAGAAAATTAAGTTTTTTGGCGGTCGACTAACAAAAACCAAGAAAGCTGTGCTTGATATCTTATCTTCAAATCACTGTTTTTTTATCAAAAGAGGCACTTATTAATCAATTAAAATTAAAAAAACTTCGCCCGGATCGCTCAACTATCTACCGTATACTCCAATTTTTAACTGAAAAAAACATTATCCTAAAAATCACAATCCCCAAAACTAACTTCTATGAAATACCACAAAATAATCATCAACATTTAATCTGCTTAAAGTGCCAATCAATTTATAAGTCGAATACTGGTAGTTATTTAAAAACACTGGAAAAAAATATCGCCAAACAACACCACTTTAAAATAATAAATTACTCACTAGATTTTTATGGTTTTTGTCAGAAATGCCAGATATAATTAAAAAACAGTTAAAAAAGATCATGAAAAAATTACTACTTTTTATTAGTTTTGCTATCTTAATTATTTTAACAGTTCATTACTTAATAAATTTCTTGGAAAAACAAAGGTTAATACAAAAAAAATATCCATCGTAACCACGCTTTACCCTCTATCTGAATTTACAAGGGAAATTAGCAGAGACAAAGTTGATGTTTTCCTTCTTCTACCCCAGGAGCGGAACCCCATACTTACGAAATAAAACCTAGCGACATAAAAAAATTAACCATGCACAAATCTTTGTTTATACTGGTAATTTCATGGAACCATGGGTGAAAGATATTACAGAAAGTATTAGTAAAAGAGTAAAAGTTGTTGATAATAGTCTTGGCACTAAAGTAATTAAAAAACAATATGAAGATGAAGAAAATGATAATCATCGTTTAGAAAGGAAAAGTCTTCAAAGTGGAATTGACCCCCATATTTGGCTTGATTTTGACAATGCTAAAATAATAGCAGAAAATATTGCTAAAGCGCTTATTGAAATTGATCCAAAAAATTCCAATTACTATCGAGAAATAATCTTAAAATTTATCAGCAAAAACTTGATGAATTAGACAATTTATATAAAAAAACCTTATCCAATTGCAAAACAAAAACAATTGTTTATGGTGGACACTACACTTTTAGTTATTTAGCAAAAAAAATATAATCTAGAATATGTTGCAGCTCAAGGTTTTTCTCCCAATGATCAACCTTCAACCAAAAATATGATGCTTCTTATTAATCAAATAAAAAAAAATAATATTAGATAATATTAGTTATATTTTTTATGAAGAGTTAACTAGTCCAAAATTGCGGAAACTTTATCTCGTGAAACTGGCACAAAACTACTTCTCTTAAATGGTGCCCACAATATTAAAAAAAAGGATTATGATTCCAAAATAACTTTTATTTCAATAATGAAAAATAACTTAAAAAATTTAAACATTGGACTTGATTGTCAGAGATAACTTATGGAAACGGTCATTGAGGTAAAAAATTTATCCGTTAAATATGGGTTGGTAGTAGCTCTAAAAAATGTTTCTTTTCAAATAAAAAGAAATGATTTTGTCGCCTTAGTTGGACCCAATGACGGTGGCAAAAATACTCTAGCTAAAGCCCTTCTTGGATTATTACCTCTCTCTTACCGAGGAAAAATCATCATCTTTAACAAAGACATTAAGAATTTTAGGCATTGGTATAAAGTTGGTTATTTACCCCAAAAACAAACTGACATAAACCCCCTTTTTCCAGCAACTGTGGCAGAAATTGTCTCTCTTGGTTTATTATCAACTAAAAAATACCCAAAAAGGATTAATCACCCTGATTGGCAAAAAATTGAATTAATACTTAAAAACTTTGCAATTTATGACTTGAAAGATAAGCCTATTACTGAATTATCGGGAGGAGAACAACAAAAAGTTATGTTAGCCCGGGCGCTCGTTTGCAATCCAGAAATTCTTATTTTAGATGAGCCATCAACGGCTCTTGATCCCAGTGCTCGACAACAATTTTTTGATTATCTTAAAAAATTAAATAAAGAAGAAGAAACTACCATTATCCTTATTACTCATGATATTGCCTATATTGATAAATCTATAAATAAATTGTTATACATTGATCAAGAAGTTTTTTTTTTGGAGAAGTAAAAGATTTTTTCCAAAAAGAAAAAAATCTTGCTAACTGTTTTCAAAAAAAGGGCAATCATATTATTTGGCATCAACACAGTTAATTATGTTTTTGATTCAATTATTGCAATATTCTTTTATCCAAAAAACATTTATCAGTTGTATTTTCATTGCTATTACTTGCTCAATATTAGGAATCTTTTTAGTGCTTCGCAAACTGTCTTTAATTGGTGATGGACTTTCCCATGTGAGTTTTGCCTCCATTGCTTTAGGATTGTTCCTTGACTTTTATCCATTTTACATTACCCTACCAACAGTAGTTTTAGCATCAATTTTAATTCTTAAAATCAGCAAAAAAACACGATTATATGGAGATGCCTCTATTGGAATTGTTTCAGCCATCAGTATTGCCTGTGGGGTTATTTTAGCCAACATCTCTCAAGGGTTTAATAATAACTTATTTAGTTATCTTTTTGGCAATATTTTAGCGATAAGTTATAATGAAACAATTTTTTCGGTGGCATTATCATTTATTATCATCTCAATTGTATCTTTTTATTATTGGGATCTTTTTTCTGTAACTTTTGATGAAGATTATGCTAAAACTATCGGTATTAAGACGAATTTTATCAATTATTTATTAATAGTCTTAACAGCAGTTACTGTTGTTCTTTCAATAAAAGTTGTTGGCGTAATGTTAGTCACTGCTCTTCTTATTTTACCGGCAGTCACTACTCTTCAAATTTCTAGAAGATTTAAAACCGCTATTTTTTCAGCTCCTGCAATTGCCGTTAGCTCAGTTATTCTGGGGATTTATTATCTCTTTTTTGCTTGATCTTCCCTCAGGAGCAGTAATAGTATTAATCAATGCTTTATTTTTTACGTCAAGTTTTATTTATAAAAAAATAAAATAAGGAGAAAGTTTGATTTAAAAGTCGGAGCGGTGGGACTTGAACCCACGACCTTGCGCTCCCAAAGCGCACGTTCTAAGCCATCTGAACTACGCTCCGTATTAATACTATTTTATCATAAATTTAAGTCTATTTTTATTAAACAACTACCACTTACAAAAAAATTTAAAGATTGAAAGTGTAAGCCAGTCTTTATTTCAATTAAATACTATTAAAAAGCCTTAAAAAATACCTCAATTAAAAAATATTTCTGGTATCATGAAATTATGACCCAAAAAACACTTGCTAAAGTTGCCTTTTTTTTCTTGGGGGTATTTTTTTTCCTTTGCTTTATTGTTTTTACATTGATAGTCAGAGCAAGAATCTTAAAACAATTTGATTTTGATATTATGGTTAAAATCCAAAACCTTACTCCTAAAAGATTTGATTCAATTTTCTCATTTTTCAGTCTTGCAAGTAGTTTTGAAGTTACAATGATTTTTCTCTTTTTAATTTTTCTTTTATTAAGAAAAAAATTATTTGCTCTTGCTTCATATACTAGCTTTGCTCTAGCTCACATAATTGAAATTATTGGAAAAACACTCTTAGATCATCCCAGTCCCCCATTTCAATTTCATCGCTTTAATTTTGGCTTTACCTTTCCCTCCTCTTATGTTCATCCAGGGGGATCATACCCTTCAGGTCATTCACTAAGAGCAATTTTTATTATTCTAATTATTGCATTCATAATTAACTTATCAAAAAAATTAAAAAAGGAATTAAAGTGGTTACTAAATATTTTTTTGCTAACAATTATTTCGGTAATGCTTTATAGCCGAGTCAGTCTTGGAGAACATTGGCTAACTGATGTTGTTGGCGGATCACTTCTTGGACTTGCCTTTGGTTTTTTTTCTCTTATTTTTTTATAACCCTTTAAAATTGCTTAAACTTTTGATAAGATATAATTGTTCTTTATAATTTTAATTTATCAATTTGCTATTAATTGTTAATTTACTTTCTTCATTCCCCTGTAGCTCAATTGGTAGAGCAGGTCGCTGTTAACGACAAGGCTCCAGGTTCGAGCCCTGGCGGGGGAGCCAGAGTTGACTATCAGCATAATTGAGGATAATGTCAAAGGGTTTTAGCAACTTATATCGAACTATTTTTGCGATCTAGGGTTGGGTTCTGAAGTAAAATTTTCAAAAGTTTCCTTTTTTCCTCTATTTCAGAACTTAAGAATAAATCATAAGCCCGATTCGTAAGCTGGAGAAGATAATTTACGGTCAAATAATAGTTGTCTTCAGCTTTCTGTAAGTTTGATAATTTAGTATCAATTTCTTCAATTTTTGTTCTGAACTCTTTATATAATTTGTCATACCCATTGGCAGTAACTTCCCCTGTCTTTAAGACCGATGTAATTTTAAGTATCTTACTATTTATCAAAGGTTAAAATTTTTATATAATAAAACTAAAACGATGAAAAATCTAATAAATTGGATTAAAAAAACATCCAATTATTATCACTGTTTTTGTATTATTTTTTTTTATTATCGGGACCTCATCAAGTGATAAAAATATAAAAAACAAAAAAGAAGTTAATCAATTAGAAAAGGTTGATACTGCAACAAGTTTAAAACAAAATCCCACGACTAATATAACAATTCTACCTACTGTTATCAAAACTCCCAATAAAAAAATTTTGCCAAAAAGAGAAGAGAATTTTTTATCCCATAATGAACTTTTAAATTTAAAAGAAAAGCTTTAGGAAAAAATTATAAAATGACTTTGTAGAACAGATACCAAAAAATCTGATGCTGATTTTATGACTTTAAACAACCCAAATGATTTAAATAACATTTTAATAAGATGCTTTATGAATAAAGATGATTTGGAAAAACTTTATGGTGATGAAGCGCCAAAAGGTGTTCATAAATCTTATAAGCCTGATGTCGGTTTTTAAAAATTTAATGCTCAATTTAACTTATATAAGGCTAATTGTAGTTTGTTAGAAAAATAATTAATTTTACTACTCTCATCATGTTTAATAACTGGCATAAAAAGAAAACCTTAACTATTTTAGCTATTTTTTTATTCTCCTTACTATTACTTTTAACAACAGTTCCAACTTATGCTGTTAGTAAAAGAAAAAAACCAAAACCTTATCCAACTTTATCAAAAAAAGCACCTCACCCATCAAAATCAAAAATTAAAGTAAAAAAAACAATTCAAAAAAAAATACTCCCTTAACTCTTCCAACTATCACGCCGCCAGTTAACATAGATAATACTTCGCCATTAAAATCAACTTTTACTTGCGGAAACAAAAAATATTGTCATCAAATGGTAAATTGTGAAGAGGCTTATTTTTATCTAAAAAATTGTGGCTTATCAAGACTCGATGGAGATAGGGATGGGATTCCTTGCGATAACTTATGCCGTTGATTAATTTTATCTAATAGTTTTAGATGGGATAACTGGTCATTTAAAGGAAATATAAATCCTTTTAATGGAAGAAAAGGTTATCGATGGGGCTGGTGGAACATCTATTAAATGAAGGTAATGTAAAAAGAAAACATGACTAATTTGCTTAAAAACAAAAAAATTATTTATTCTTTTATTATTTGGCTTTTTTTAAAGGCAATATTCTTAAAAAGTTAAAAAATTTAAAAATAAATTTTTAAATTATTAAAACACTTTTATTTCTCTTTTGTGTTCTAAGTCTTGGATCAAATAATGTAGGGACCTCTTCTCTTCTTAAAAATAATTCTGGTAAATCTCCTCTTTTAATCATTAACCTTTTCTGGTGAAAGTAATATCTATCTGCTAAATTATGCCAAAACCAGCCTTTTTCTTCTTGAGAAGCTTGGTCTACGGTTTGTCTTGTTAATGTTCTTAAACCATTCAAAATTTCTTCGCCGTGAAAAACAATACTCCTATTAGACCAAACAGCGTATCTTTGTATTAATGCAGAATATGGATCTGACGCTAGGCTGATTACTTCATCATAAGAATAAAATGCTAGACTTATATCGCCGGGTGAAGACTGTCTATTCGTTATGTTTTGACCAGTTAATTGAAAAAAATTAAAAACTTCTTCTAAATCACTTAAATTAATTAATATTTCTACATCTAAATCACTTTGTATCGTATCAACAGAGGAAAGATGATAATAATCATCATATCTAATTTTTCTTACGCCATAAGGAAATGCACCCGCTAATCCAACGCAAGCACTTCCAACTACTCTTATGCTATGAATTTTTGATAAAATATTTCGAGGAAGTAAGTTAATAATCAAGTTCAAATCATTTAATGCTCTTGTTGTAAATTCACTGGGAGGATTTAATTCATAAGGCCAATAGGGATTAAATTTTATGCTTTCTAGTAGGTCAAAATCTAAATCGCCTGCACGAAGTAAATTTATTATAACATCGGCATTAAAAAATTCCTTCCTTTCCATTTGTTTATTATACTATAGGTTTATTATTTAGACAAGTATAATTAGTTTAATTCTTGCTAAAGTTAA
>CALLVF010000063.1 GCA_938010745.1 uncultured Patescibacteria group bacterium
TGGTGAGCGGTTTCATAGTTTGCTTCTTATAAAAAAAATCAACGGTAAGGAGCTAACTGAGGAGCAAAGTCGGCAAAGATATGAGTTTGAAAAATTAACCTCTCTTCATCCATCTCGTCAGATAAAACTAGAGACAAAAAAGGAAATTTTAACAACAAGAATTATTGACTTAGTTGCTCCCATTGGCTTTGGCCAGCGCGCATTAATTGTCTCTCAACCTAAAGCTGGTAAAACTACTTTTTTAAAAGATATCGCTCAGGCAATTGCTACTAACTATCCAGAAGTTTTTCTTATGGCGATTTTAGTAGGCGAACGACCAGAGGAGGTAACGGAAATTAAACGTTTTATCAAAGGAGAAGTAGCTGCTTCAAATTTTGATGAATCTCCCCGTCAACAAGTAAAAGTAGCCAATTTAGCTTTAGAGCGAGCAAAAAGGTTAGTTGAAATGGGAAAAGATGTGATTATTCTCCTTGATTCTATTACTCGCTTAGCCCGCGCTTTAAATTTGTCTGTTGGTAACACTGGAAGAAGCTTATCGGGTGGATTTGATCCAGCAGCTTTGTATCCGGCAAAAAAGTTTTTAGGAGCCGCAAGAAACTGTGAAGAAGGAGGATCATTAACAATTATTGGTACCGCTTTAGTGGGAACTGAGTCAAGAATGGATGATTTAATTTATGAGGAGTTAAAAGGAACGGGAAATATGGAAATTCATTTAAAGCGGGAATTTGCTGATAAAAGAATTTATCCCGCGGTTGATATTGAAAAATCGGGGACTCGCCATGAGGAGCTTTTAGTTGATGCTGAAACTTTAAAAAAGATGACAACTTTAAGACGAATGCTTGCTCTTAGACCAGGTGAGGAAGGATTAATCGCCCTTATTGAAAAACTTTCCAAAACCAAAAACAACAAGGAGTTTTTGGAAGAATTGGGGAAGTGATAATCTTTTAACATCTAACTTTTTAACTTTATAAACTTTCTAACTTCATAATGTATAAAGTAGAACTTAGAACCCATAATTCCTAATTTTTTAATTTTTAATTTCCCCTTGACTTTTTCTCCAATATACTATATACTAGTACCCAGTATAAAAATATGATTACCCAACGGATTAATCGGATTATTGGTCAGCTAAAAGGGATTGAAAAAATGGTTAAAGGAGGCAGAGATTGTTCAGAAATTCTTCAGCAAATTTCTGCTGTTAAAAAAGCCATTAATGGATTAACTAAGGAAATTTTAATTTCCCAAGTGTGTCAGATTGTTCCCAAAGAAAAAGAGAAAGAAGTGGAAAGAGTGATGGAAAGGGCAATTAATTTATAGTTAAAAGTTGATAAAGTTAATAAAGTTTGGAAAGTTGATTTTTTAATAAGAATCAATTATGGAAAGTGAAAAATTAGTTATTATTGGTAGTGGCCCAGCCGGATTATCAGCCGCTATTTACACTGCCAGAGCTTCTCTTTCTCCTTTAGTTTTTGCCGGCTCTCCTTTTGGTGGGCAACTAATGCTTACTTCTGAGGTTGAAAACTATCCAGGATTTGATTCAATTTTAGGGCAGGATTTGATAATGAAAATGAGAAAACAGGCAGAAAAATTTGGCGCAAGAATTATTGATGATAATGTAGTTAAAGTAGATTTTTCCAAAAGGCCATTTAAGATTGATCTATCAAAAAAAACCTTTTTTACTCAATCAGTGATTATTGCAACAGGGGCTAAGGCTTTATGGCTTGGTGTTTCAGGCGAGGAAAGACTTCGAGGAAAAGGGGTATCAGCTTGTGCAACCTGCGATGGATTTTTTTTCAGAAACAAAGTAGTTGCTGTTGTTGGTGGAGGAGATACGGCGATGGAGGAGGCATTAACTTTGAGCAAATTTGCCAAAAAAGTTTATATTATTCATCGAAGAAATGAGTTTCGGGCTTCAAAAATAATGCAAGAGCGGGTTTTTGCTAATCCCAAAATTGAGGTGATTTGGAATATGAAAGTTAAGGAAGTTTTAGGAAATCAAAGAGTAGAAGGGGTGCAATTAGAATCTGCTTCAATGATAGCTCGACACCGAGATTTTTCGCCGACTTCATCCCCGCCAAGCAGAGGGTTATCTAAGTCATTGGCTCAAAATCAAATGTCTTCGTTATCGAAAAATTTTGATTCAGCTTCTTTTGAACTTAAAATAGATGGGCTTTTTGTTGCCATTGGTCACAGACCAGATACGCAGATTTTTAAAGGGCAACTGGAGATGGATGAGAAAGACTATATTATCACCAGTCAACGGTTAGCGTTAGAATGGGCAAAATCCAAAATCCAAAATTCAAAATTCAAAGTAACCATTGAGAATTCAAAATTAGAAAAAATAAAAGATAAATTTAATTTGGATTATAATTACTTAACCTCGGTTGAAGGTGTTTTTGCTGCCGGAGATTGTGTTGATTTTATTTATCGGCAAGCAGCCGTGGCGGTTGGTGCCGGGGTGGCGGCGGCACTGGAAGTTGAGAAGTATTTAAATGAAAATTAACCTAATTAGTCTAATTAACTAATTTCTAATTAAGCACCAAATCCCAATAGTTAAAAATTGAAAAATTAATCTTATGTCTCAAGGGCAAAAAATGCTTGAATCGGCACAAGCGTTAATTAGAAAGACTGCTGAAAGTATGAAGCTTGGGGAGGAAGTGATTAATCGCTTGATTGAGCCAGAGTTTGTTCATGAGTTTGCTTTTGCCGTGATGATGGATCCTAAAAATGATGAAAATACCTCATCCACCCAGGCGACAAAAAAATTCAAGGTTTTTAAAGGCTGGCGGATTCAGCACAATAGTGCTTTAGGTCCTTACAAAGGCGGAATTCGTTTTCATCCGGAAACCACTCGCGAGGAGGTGCAAGCTCTAGCTACCTTAATGACAATAAAATGCGCTGTTGCCGGGTTGCCTTTTGGGGGGGCAAAAGGGGGAGTGGCTGTTGATCCAAAAACCTTATCAGAGTCAGAATTACAAAGACTTTCTCAAGAGTATGTCAAAAAAATCGCTCATTTGATTGGGGAAGATATTGATGTTCCAGCGCCAGATGTTAACACTAACTCAAAAATTATCGCCTGGATGATTGATGAATATGAAAAAATTAAAGGTAGCAAGAGTCCAGCGACTTTTACAGGAAAACCTATATCAATGGGGGGAAGTTTGGGGCGAACCGAGGCAACAGGAGCAGGAGGAGTGATAATTTTGAAAGCATTGCTGGAAAAATTAAGTTCAAAGTTCAAAGTTCAAAGTTCAAAATTAACTGTTGCCGTCCAGGGTTTTGGGAATGTTGGTTATCATTTTGCCAAATTAGCCGCCGAGGCAGGCTTTAAGGTGGTGGCGGTTTCTGATTCAAAAGGAGGGATTATAAAAATAAATCCTAAATCCGAAATCCTAACCTCTAAACAAATCCTAAATTCCAACGATCAAGAAGAAAAAGTGAAAGAATTAAAAAATCGACAATTTAAAAATTTATTAGATCAATTAGGTCAATTAGAAATTAGAAATTTACTTTTACCTCTTGATATTCCTCTAATTGCCGAGTGTAAAAAGGCAAAAGGAACCTTGGCTGGTTGCTATTGTGCTGGGGGCGTTTGTGATTTAAAGGGGGGTCAGACAATTAGCAATGAAGAGCTTCTTGAGTTACCTGTTGATATTTTAGTGCCAGCAGCTTTGGAAAATGTAATTAATGAAAAAAATATGAAAAAAATTAAGGCAAAAATCATTGTTGAGATGGCCAACGGTCCAATAACACAAGAGGCCTACGAGTATCTGACAGAAAAGGGGGTAATTATTGTCCCTGATGTTTTAGCCAATGCCGGCGGGGTGACGGTTTCTTATCTTGAGTGGGTGCAAAACAAGATGAGATATTATTGGACAGAAGAAGAGGTGAATGAAAAATTGGAAAGGATGATGAAAAGAGCCTTTGAGGTAATTTGGAAAAAATCAGCGCTAAAAAAGATTCCTCTCAAACAGGCAGCTTTTGAGGTAGCCATTGAAAGGATTATATCAGCATTGCAATAAGGTCTTGATTGAATGTGGTAAAATATACATATGTCTTTATGCAGGATTTGGTTTTGTTTTTAACATTTGTTAAAGAATATCTTATTAAACGATTTTTAATTTTTGGAAAAAATTTTGAAAAAATAAAAGACTTAATTGTTGCTCTTCTTATCGTCAAAAGAGGAAAGTATTCTTCTTCATTTTTAAACACCTCATTTTTTATGTTAGTTGCCGCTACTGTCGTTGGAGCGCCAATTATTGCAGAAAACAATCCTTTTCTTTTTTCATTTGAACAACAAAAAGCTAACTACCAGGCATCAATGGTATCATATAATCCTTATGAAAGTTCTTTAGGCACTGTAATTTCTGCTAAACCAAGAGATAAAATTATTGATTACAGTGTGAGATCTGGTGATACTCTAGAGACGATTGCTAAAAGATTTGATATTTCTGTTGATACTATTAAATGGGCTAATAATTTAAAAACAGATGTTATTAAACCGGGTCAAATTTTAAAAATTCCGCCTGTTACAGGTATTGTTCATAAGGTTGCCTCTGGAGAGACAGTTTATTCAATTGCTAAAAAATATAAAACAGAGGCGCAAAAAATTGTTAATTTTCCCTTTAATGATTTTGCTGATTTAGACACTTTTGCTTTGACACCAGGGCAAATTTTGTATGTCCCTGATGGAGTAATGCCTGAGGCAGCCCCCGTTATCCCAAAATTTTATGCTCAAATTCAGGCAGGAGTAAAAGGGAAATCAAATTTTATTTGGCCAACATCAGGGGTAATCACTCAGTATCCGGTTGGCTATCATATGGCGCTTGATATCGCTAGTACATCTTCGCCTCCTATTCTTGCAGCTGATTCTGGGAGAGTGACTTATACTGGTTGTATTCGTTATGGATATGGCTGTCACATCATTATCGATCACGCTGATGGTTATAAAACTTTATATGCACATCTGTCGTCGATTTCCGTTGCTCCTGGTCAATCAGTTGGTAAAGGTGAGGTAATTGGATTAATGGGTTCAACAGGAAGATCGACTGGTCCTCATCTTCACTTTGAAATTCGTCAAGGGGAGCAACCTTTAAACCCATTAGACTTTCTTAGGTAAGAAAAATAATTTGTAATTTAAAGAGATAACATTTTTAAAATAGTATCTCAACGATCTTAAATCAAAAATTATAGATTATATAATCTATTGACTTTAAGGTCTATCCTTTAAATATATTTAAAATATACAAGCAAAAACGCTTTAAAATATGTTGCATAGGGTATTTATGGCTTTTATCATTTATAATTAGACGAAATATTTTTTTAGAGATTAACAAGACTATCAATTTTTTTTGAGTTTATAAGTTATCTAAATAAAAAATATCACTTTTGAAGAAGATAAATTAGAGAGAGGATTTAAAGAGAGAAATTTTTAAAATTAATAGAAGCAAAATTTTTTTGGGAAGATTAATTTCCATTAATATTTTTTATACTCAATCATTTTCATTTTTTTCTTCAAAATAGGAAGTCCATGATCAAAAGATTTTTTTAAGATTATGGTGAGGATGAAGGTGAGGATAAGTTTGTCCAGCAAAAAATCATTATTGATTTTTAGATTAATAAAGCAATCTATTTGCAGAGTTGTTTCTTATTTAGCCTCGGGAGAGGCTTCGTTTGGTAATTTAATCTTCGGTTCTAAAGTTGCGCTTAAGGGTGTAGGTAAATTTAGTTTTGATGGCTCTTTATTTTTGGTGGCTTCAGCTTCTTCTTTTGGTATTTTTTTCTTAAACTCTTCTAGGTCTTTTTGAGCTTTTTCATAATCGGCCTTATCTTTTTGAGGATTTAAAAGGGAAAGAACATTCTGCATTCCAGAAACTGCCCTTTGATAGTTTTGTCTTTGATAATCAGCCCAGGCTAAATTATAATGGGCATTAGCCCAGTCAGGTTTTAAAATTACTGCTTGCTCAAAAAGCTTAACTGCCTCCTCATAATTTCCCAAAGAATAGTACAAACCACCTAAATTTAATCTGTAAATTGGATTTTGGGGATCGGCAACAATGGCTCGTTGATAAGCAGAAATAGACCAAACATCAGCTCCTTGAGCAGTGTTTATGATGTTACGGTAGACAAGGGCTAAATTCTCCCAGTTTCCTGCTTTTTGAGGATTAAGGGTAATGGTTGCTTTTGACTCAGCGATTGCCGCTTGAATTGCCTGAGTGATGTTTTGTCGGTCTTGTTCGGTTAATGACTGAGGTTTTTTATCTTTTTCTTGCGGTTGATTGGCTTTGGCGGCAATGTTATTGGCAATAATCAAATTAATTTGAGAAAAATTAATTCGAAACCTCTCGATATAAGGGTTAAGAATGATCGCTTGTCTTAAATTTTCATAAGCTTGTTTGCCATTGTTTTTATAAAAACCATCTAAAGATTTTTTGAAAAAATATTCAGCAGCATAGCTTCGGCCTAAAAGATAGCCGGTGCCGATAATTAAAGTAAAAGAAACAATTGTTATTCCAAAATATAAAGGTGGAATTTCCGAAAGATCAAAATATTTAGATTTAACACTTAGTAGTTGATGATTGATACTTGATATTTGAGAAAGGAAGATAAAGAGTAAGAAAAAAGTGATAAAAGAGGGTGGGAAGATTAATAAGCAAATTAGCAAATAACCAAATAAGATTAAAAGAGATTTATTGAGATTAGTAGAAATTAACTGCTTGAAAACTGAAGAAAGGAGTAAGCAGAAGGCGACAAAACCAAAAATTCCTGTTTCCGTCAGGATATGCAAAAAAGTTGAACGTGAAACATTAAAACTATGTATCTGCCAAAGGGGTGATTGATTGTAAGCTAAATCTTTCACTTGCGTAAAAATTGAAGAAAAATTGTCGATACCAACGCCAAAGGCAGCTGTTAATGGATTTTTTAAGACCTCAACTGCAGCAAACCAGCAGAGGCGAAACGGTGGCAACATGGTTAAAATTTGTTGAAATTGGTTATAATTATTTGATGTTGGTTTAAGAAGAGAGTATAGAGTAAGGAAGAAAGCAATTAAACTAAAAGTTAAAAGTCCAAAATTAAAAATTGATTCTTTATCAGCGACATTGCGTTTTTCCAAAATGCGCGTTAATCCTAAGACAAGAAAAAATCCCAAAAATATTGCCAAATCAACTTGATTGCCAAGAGGAGTGAAAGAGGGACTTTTTAGAAATTGAAGATTTGATGGTAGATTAACATTTTTAAATGGTTGAAAAAAGAAAATTATCGTCAGTAAAGAAACAATTAATGAGGAAAAAGCAATTGAGTAAGTTAGTGATGGATTTGTAAAGAAGGAAAGACGGGAGAGATAAAAATAGAGGATTGTCAACGATAAAATTGATAATAAGCCAAAATTTGGATTCAAAAGCGCTTGGATTTTGTTGGGGGAGGAGATAAGGATTGAAAGACCAATGGTTAAAAGAAAAAGAATAATTGGCTTATCAAGGTTTAAAGAATACCAAGAGATTTTTTTTGATATTAGATTTTGAACAGTGGATAATAGCAAAAGAAAAAGCGAGGCAAAGGCTAAAAGATATAGTTTGTTGGTTATAAAAAATTCCTCGGTTGTGGGTAAAAAAAATAATGGAAGTAAAAAAATAATAATGAGTATTGAATAATGAATAATTAAGTTTAAGGTCTTTTTCATAGAAATTTGACCATAGAGATTCGATTATAATTTAAAATTAAAATTTTATCAACTAATTTCTTAATTGACAAGTTCCAACAGATCGACATCTAGTTACACCATTCCAATCGCAGTTTGGACTGGAAAAACTTGGAAAACAAATATGGGTGTTTGTATTATAAGAAGAACAATTACGAATCCTTGAACAATAATAACGACCTGGACCTTTTTCAAGATCAGTGTTGGGGCTAGTGACACCGTAGTTGTAAATAAAACCCGTGTAATTACCGATACCGCAGCCGCTAGAGCAGCCAACTTCCGCAATTGAGGGATCTTTTTTGTTATTCAATTTAGTGTAGATTTTATACCACCTCGGGCAATTGACATTATCTACTTGATAAAGGTATTTTTTTGTTGGATGTTCTGGATCACATAATATTTTTGTAAGATAGGGAGAAAAGGAGGGTGAAGTTGATTCATTGCCGCAGATTTGGCAAAAATAAGTCCCTCCTGGAATGGCTTGAGGTGCGTTGTAGCAAATCTGATCTGGTCTAGGGTAGCAGTTTTTATCGTTGTACCATTCTTCAAGAACTTTACGCAACTGAGCTAACTCTGTTTTTCTTTTTCCATCAAATGTTTTTTGAATTTGTCCAAGTGGATTAAGTAAAACAAAAGCGGCAACAACGATAAGTGCAATAAGGGTAATAATAATGACAATTTCCAAAAGAGTAAAAGCACTTTTTATATTCCTCATAAAGTGAATACAAATATTATAAAATCTTTAGTTAATAATTAACCAATCAAACTTAATTTCAGGATGATTTGTACTTTCAGTAACGATACGAAAATAACCTTTTTTCTTCTCAGCGACGGAAATAGGTTTATAATTTATGCCCAATGGAGTAATATAAATGAGTGAATCTTCACTAACGTTATTGTTGTAAATAATGACTTCTTTTTGGTTTTCTGGGAGTGTTCCGGTTCCAGCTGAGGATGATGCTGTTTCTATCGCTGGGGCAAAGAGGCCGCTTTTAATAAAGTTTTCTGAGGCGCTTATAATCGCTGAGGATGTGGCAGCTTTATTAAGGGACAGACCCTGAAAATAGGCTGAGCCTGAGGCATCAATATAAGCCATTTCTTTGCCGTTATTGGTTATTTGTAATTTGTTATTTACAGATTCGTCTGATTGGTCTAATTGGATGGAGAGATTGTTACTAATTGGTTTGATAGTATTGGTGTGGATTCCTCCTTGGGCAATGAGTGTTCCTTTGGTGGTCATGGTTCCGTCTTTGGCAATTATTACTGCTCCATCAAAAAGATTTATTTTTTCAAGTGCTGAAAGTTTAAGTTCTGAAGCAAGAGAAATGATCGTGTTGTTTTCAAAAAGGGTGGCACCAACAAGTAATGAATTACTAATTGTGACATTGTAAAGATTAGAAAAGCCGGTAACAGTAAGTTTATTTAAACTGGCAGTATTGGAAAGGTTTGTTTGATTGTTTAAGTCTGGCAGGGGAGTGTTTATTATGTCAGCTAAAAGACGTTGAATTTCATTGATGCTTTGAGAAAAAGCCTGATTGCTTTGATTGGTTTGATCAAAAAGGCTGTTTAGATCATTTTTCAGTCTGACAATATTTTCTGCCTCAACTTCTTTGGCAATAAGTTTGCCCTCAATGGTTGCCTCTTGGCTGGTTAGCTGGTTGCTTTTTAACTGATTGGCGGTTAAAGTGCCAGAGAAGGTGGCATTACCTGCCTCATCAATCACAGCAGCGGTTTTGCCTTCTAAGCCTTTGATAATAAGTTGAGCGAGGGGACCTTTATTTTCTGAGTTGGTGGTATTAGACCAATTGGGGGAATTAGGATTATTGGAAAGATTAATTATTATTTGGTCGTTTTGCGGTTTGATTTCATTGGTGGCGATGGTGTTTAATTGGGCGGTTCCGGTGGCGGTTATATTTATGGTTTCAATAATTGGCGAAATGATTTTTTCACGAACGGAAATATTTTTTGATATTATATATTCGATGTTGGATATTTGAGCGATTAAATTTTCAGCAAAAACTTTTTTAGCAGCTAAAACATTATTAACAATAGTATTTTCTGTTTCAATTAAACCGGCTTTGATTTTGGCGGTAAAAATTTCTGCAAATGCGCTAATTCTTTCAACAATATCATTTTTGATTTTAACTATGTAATTTTGATTTTTGATGTTTGATATTTGATTTTCAATATCAAAAACTCCCTCATAAACATATTCACCTTCATTGGCGTTGTTTTCACTGCCAGCGTTAATTTGCATTATCGCCAAGTTACCAGATGTGTTTAAGGTAAGGTCTTTTTCAAAATTTGTCAGCTGTGTTGAGAGGGAGGAGATTTGGAGTTGTTGTTCTTGGATGGCTTTAGTAAGGACAGGAATAATACCAATGTAATTTATTGATTTATAACCGGTACTCTTATCAGTAGTTGTCAATTCTGGTAAAACAACTTCTACATCTTGGGCAATAAACCCGAGAGTATAGCTATTGTCATATTTCCACTTAAAACTTACCGGTTTTAAATTAAGAATTTTCTCTAATGCATTATCTAAAGATTTAATATCTTTTTTTAATCTAATATCAGAACCTTGCTGTAGAGTGCCGGCAATCCACATATTGCCATTGGTATACCAGTTGGTAGATGGAATGTAGTTTGTGCCATCAAAGTAAGATAGAGCGAGCCTATTGTCATTAGTAACTCTTCGGTAGAATAAACCCCAATGGTTGGAGGCATTTGTTCGTTCGAAAATTAAATCGGTATAATTCCAGTAATCTCCCGCTCCTTTAAGACTCAAAGTTGCTCTCCAGGTTGAATTATAAATGGTTAATTGATTACTCGGCGCAGTCGTCCCAATTCCGACATTGCCGGCAACATAAAGATTGCCAGCTAAATTACTCGTCCCACCTGGATCCACGTAGTAGCTGGTGTTGTTAAAGTCATACATAATGCCAGCTAAAAGATAAGTAGGTGCATAGACATAGGTTCCTCCCCATAATTTATCAGCAGCAACACCTCCATAATAACCAGTACCAGATGTATTATAGATTCTTAGCCAATCATCTCCTCCTGTATCAGCAAATCTCCACTTAAGTCCCACATCAAAAGCAGCAAATCTAGATGTCCCTGCTGGATCAACATAATAACCAGTATTATCTCTATCTAACATAATGGTAGCAGCCATATTTCCAACAACATCCAATTTATACCCCGGATTTGTCGTCCCGATGCCGACGTTGCCGCCTGACGTAATCCGCATCCTTTCAACTATGTTGTAATTGTTTGAGCCATCGTCATCCGTTCCAAAGACTAAGTTCCCTCTCCAGCCTGAGGAACCGACTGTCCATATAGCTGCGTGCCCCCAA
>CALLVF010000064.1 GCA_938010745.1 uncultured Patescibacteria group bacterium
ACGAAGAATCAGTAATTACCAAAGTTGTTGAAGAAGCCCTACCATCAGTTGTCACCGTTGGTATCAGCAAAACTACCTCAACTGGAAGCTTTTTTGAAATAAATCCTTTTGATCCTTTTTCCCCTTTTAGGAGAATCCCTAGTCAAAAACAAAAAATTGAACAAAACATTGGCAGTGGTTTCATAATTTCCCCAGATGGTCTGATTATTACTAATAAACATGTAGTATCTGATACTAACGCCAAATATCAAATACTAACCTATGATAAAAAAAAATACAATGTAGAGAAAATATATCGTGATTCATTAAACGATCTAGCCATTTTAAAAATTAACGCCTCAGGTCTTAAACCTTTAAAATTAGGAGACTCTTCAAATCTAAAACTTGGGCAATTAGTAATCGCCATTGGCACCCCTCTTGGGGAATTTACCAACACTGTCACCCAAGGAATTATATCTGGTCTTGGTCGAGGAATAACTGCCGGTTCACCTTTTGAAGGTTATGTTGAAAAACTAGATAATGTTATTCAAACTGATGCAGCAATTAATCCAGGTAACTCCGGTGGACCCTTACTAAACTCAAGAGGTGAGGTTATAGGAGTTAATACTGCTATTGCTGAAGAAGGGCAAAATATTGGATTTGCTATCCCAGTTGCTGTAGTTAAAAATCTTTATGAAAACTTTCAAAAACAAGGTGGAAATTTTGAACGACCATACATTGGTATTCGTTATAAAATGATTGATAAACAAACGGCCATTTTAAATGATGTGGTAGAGGGAGCTTATGTTGTTGCAGTAATTGAAAATTCTCCTGCTCAAAAAGCCGGTATTCAAGAAGAAGACATAATTACTGAGATTGACGGTCAAAAAATAAAAGGAGATGATGATCAAAATCTAGCAAAAATTATAATTCAAAAAAGAGTTGGTGATAAAACAACATTAAAAATTTGGCGTAATAATCAGATTATTGAAAAAACAATTATCATTGAAGCTTTTGATCAATAAGAAAATACATATTTTATCTCTAGACTATTTCAAACTATTCTTTACCAAAAAGCTTAAAAAGATTTAACATAAATTAAAAATTGGTCTCAAAAGTTTTTTTTATTTTTTTTAAAAAATTATCTTTGTCAAATCAAATTTTGTAAAATTAAACTTTTTCCTTCAACAAAATTAAGAATATATTTTTTTAAAAAAAACTAATATTTTGTGTATTACTTTGCTATAATTTAAAAATGTTAAAAATTATAAAACCTCAAAAACTTAAAGGTTTTCGAGATTTTTTTGCGCAAGAAGTAGCTATTCGTCAGCATGTCACAAATGTCTTCAAATCAACTTTTGAAAAATATGGTTATGAACCCTTAGAAACTCCCGCCATTGAATACAGCGATATTTTTTTAAAAGAATCCGGAGAGGAAGCCAGTAAGCTTTTTTATCGTTTTAAAGATGAGGGCGGACGCGATATAATGCTCAAATATGAACTGATGATCTCAATGTGTAGAGCGGTAGCTGAAAATATTAACAAAATTGTTTTTCCTTACAAACGCTATCAAATCCAAACTGTTTGGCGAGCCGAAAAACCCCAAAAAGGACGTTTTCGTGAATTTACTCAATGTGATGCCGATACTATTGGAGCATCTTCAACTCTTGCTGATGCAGAATTTATTCAAATGGGGGTTGAAGCATTAAAAAAGTTAGGATTTAAAAAATTTCAAGTTCGCTTAAGCAACCGTAAATTTTTAAACGGTCTTGTCAAATTTGCCGGAGGACAAGAACACCAGTTTATACCAATTTGTTTAAGCATCGATAAACTTGCAAAAATCGGCATGGAAGAAGTAAAAAATGAGCTTTTAGAAAAAAGAAAGATTCCTATTGATATTGCTGAAAAAATTCTTGAGTTAATCAATTATAAAGGAGGCAATGACCAATTAATTTCAGTATATAAAAAGCTTTTAAAAGATATCCCAACAGCTCAAGAAGGTTTAAGAGAAGTTGAGGAAATTTTAAACTATTTAAGACTGGCAAAAATTGAGGAAGATTTTTATCAATTTGTCCCTTCTCTTGCTCGAGGTTTAGCTTATTATACCGGTTTTATTTTTGAATTTGAAATTACTGATGGGGGAGTGGGAGCAATTGCCGGTGGCGGCCGTTATGATGAAGTAATTGGTAAATTCGTTGGTAAAAAAATCCCAGCAACTGGCGGTTCATTTGGAATTGAAAGAATCATTGAGATTATCAAAGATAAAAATATTATTCAAATTGAACCCACCTCAGTTAAGGTTTTGATTACCAATTTTGATAAAAACTTAACATCAAAGTTAGTTGATATCGCCAATAAACTAAGAATTGCAAATGTTAAAACTCTTCTTTACCCAAACGTTGATAAATTGGAAAAACAATTAAAGTATGCAGACAAAAAAAGAATTCCTTTTGTAATTATTTTAGGTGAAAAAGAAGCAAAAAACAATCAAGTAATCTTAAAAGATATGAAAAATAGAGAGCAGAAAAAGATTGATATTAAAAGATTAGTAAAATTTCTAATTTCCAAATAACTTAATTAGAACTGAGCAATATTAAAATTTTAATTTCTTATTAGTCAATATTCATTGAATTTTTTAGACCAATTAGAAATTAATTTAATTAGATCAATTATATGATCATTAATCCCAATATTGCCATTATCGAGGCTCTTCCTGGCGTGGGTGGTGATGAGGCAAAAATTTGGATGAAAGAACTATTACTTTCATACATCCGCTATGCTCAAAAAAAAGGTTTTAAGTTTGTTTATCTTGATGATAATATCGTAAAAATTACAGGAGAAAAATCCTTTAGTATTTTTAAAAATGAAACTGGAGTGCATCGAGTGCAGCGTATTCCTTTAACTGAAAGAAGAGGAAGAGTTCATACCTCAACAGCAGTAATTGTCGTTTTACCACAAATTATAAGTTCTCATATCCGAATAAATCCTGATGATTTGGAATGGCAATTTTTTCGAAGTGGTGGCCACGGTGGTCAAAATGTCAACAAAGTATCAACTGCTGTTAGATTAACTCACAAACCAACCGGCATTACTGTTTCTGCAAGCCGCGAACGATATCAAGAAGCTAATCGACGCATAGCAATGGATTTGCTTTTAAGCAAGCTTTACCAGCTTGAGGAAGAAAAAAAGAAAGGTATTGTTTACTCATACGTAAAAAATGTTGGCACAGGAGAGAGAGCAGAAAAAATTCGCACTTACAACTTTCCTCAAAACCGATTAACAGATCATCGAACTGGAAAAAGTTTTTTCAATCTTAAAGAAATTATAGAGGAAGGCAGATGGGAAAAAGTCTTGATATAAAAATTTATAACTGTTATAATATTTAATTCTTATGAAAAAAAATATTCACCCAAAATATTACGATCAAGCAACAGTAATTTGCTCCTGCGGTAACTCTTTTATTACTGGCTCAACTAAACCTACCCTAATGGTGGAAGTTTGTCACAAATGTCATCCCTTTTACACTGGAGAACAGCGATTCCTAGATACCAAAGGAAGAGTTGATGCTTTTATTAAAAAACAAGAAATAGCAAAAAAATATCAATCAAAAAAAGAAAATTCTGATAAAAAAAGCAACAAAAAGGAAGAAAGAAAACTAAAATCTTTACGTGAACTTTTGAGTGAAATTTGATATAATTATTATATTATTTAATTTTTTACCTAAGACCCGGGTAAAAAAATAAATCCCGGCGAAATTCCTCCCTCAAAGTTAATGAAGGAGGGGATGGTTTTAAATATGGTTTCTCTAATTAAACAAAAACAAGTAACAAATCTAATTGATCTTTTAAAAAAATCCCCAAATTTTGTCTTGATTAGTTTTGATAAGACGCCTCACAAAAAATTGGAGGAGGCAAGAAAAAAATTATCTCCATTTCAGGCAAAGTTGAGAGTCATCAAAAACACTCTTTTTGAAAAAGCCATTAACAAAATATCATCAGCCAATTCACCTTTTGTTGAGCTAAAGAAAAAATTCTTTCCTCTTAAAAACTCAAATGCCATTCTCACTTTACCCAGTGATTGGCTTGAAGGATTAAAGACATTTTATGAACTGAAATTACAAGAAAAAAGTCTTAATTTTAAATCAGCAATCCTTGATGGGGAAGTCTTCGACAGTAATCAAATCTTAGCTCTTGCTAAACTACCTGGAAAAAATCAACTTTTTGCAAATATCATCATGAGCTTAAAAACACCACTACAAAAGTTTATTTTTAATACGAAATTTAATTCTTATAAATTAATCTATATTCTAAAAAAATTAGCCGATAAAAAATAGTTTTTTATAGAAAAGGAGGTGATTTCAGTATGCAAGACAACAAACTTCCAGAAAAATTAGAAAAAATAGCAAAAGAAATTGAAGGATTAACAGTTGTTGAAATGGCACAGTTAGCTAAATATTTAGAGGAAAAATTTGGCGTATCACCAATGATAACAGCACCAGTTGCAGCAGCAAGCCAGTCAGCATCAACAGTCAGCACCGGTTCAAATAAGGAAGAAGAAAAAACAACCTTCACCCTTATCTTAACCTCAGCTGGAGAAAACAAATTAGCGGTCATAAAGGCAGTACGCGAAATTCTTCCTAATTTAGGTTTAATGGAAGCAAAAAAGTTAGTTGAATCAGCACCTAAAGAGTTACTAACTGATGTTAAAAAAGAAACAGCTGAGGATGCAAAAAAGAAAATTGAAGCAGCAGGTGGAAAAGTGGAATTAAAGTAATTAATATAGTTAATCTGATAAAACACATTATGACTGGAAAATCCAGTGAAAATTCTTATGGAGCAGAGTCAATTGTTGTTTTGGAAGGTCTAGAGCCAGTGAGAAAAAGGCCGGCTATGTATATTGGAACAACCTCTCAAGCAGGAGTTAATCACTGCCTTAACGAAATTATCGACAATGCCATAGATGAAGCTCTTGCTGGTTTTTGTCAATATATTCAAATAGAGATTCAGTCAAACGGTTATTTATCTGTTTTTGACGATGGTCGAGGCATACCTGTTGACAAAATTCCAAAATATAACATTTCTGCCCTGGAAATTGTCATGACTAAACTACATGCAGGAGGAAAGTTTAATAGTGGTGCTTATAAAGTTTCCGGTGGACTTCATGGAGTAGGAGCATCAGTAGTTAATGCCTTATCGTCTCATCTTATAGTCGAGGTTAGGCGTGATGGAAAACTTTTCCGACAAGAGTACAAAAAAGGTATTCCTCTTTATCCGGTAAAAGAAGTTAAGGAATCATTAATTAACTTTCCATACAGCCGAGGGACTGGGATATCTTTTCTTCCTGATCCGGAAATTTTTAAAGAAACAACCGAATTAAATTTTAACCTTTTAAAAAAACAAATCAAAGAAAGAGCTTATCTTATTGAAAATGTTTACTTTAAAATTTTCAATCATAAAACAAAAGAAAAACTTGCCTACTTTTTTGATGGAGGAATACTCTCTTTAATAAAAGATCTTAATCGAGGAAAAAAAACCCTTCACCAACCCATCTTTATAAAAAAACAGACTGAAGATAAAGAAATCCAAGTAGCAATTCAATATAACTATTCAATTAACGAAAATATCCACTCATTTGTTAATGTTATCGCAACAAATGAGGGAGGAACTCATCTTACAGGATTTAGAACTGCTTTAACCAAAGCCATAAATAATTATGCTAAAAAAGAAATGGGAGGAAAAAATGGCGAAGAAGCATTTACCGGAGAAGATGTCAAAGAAGGCTTAACGGCAATTGTTTATGTAAAGATGCCATCAACTAATCTTCAATTTGAGGGCCAAACAAAAACTAAATTAGGCAACTCAGAAGTACAAACTCTTGTCCAGCAAACTGTTTTTGATTTTTTAGAAACTTACTTTGAAGAAAACCCAAAAACTGCCAAAGAAATTTTGGCAAAAATTTTCTTAGCGCAAAAGGCAAGATTAGCAGCTAAGGCAGCTAAAGAAGCTGTGCTTAGAAAAGGAGCGCTCGAGGGTATTAGTCTTCCTGGTAAACTAGCTGACTGTCAGGAAAAAAATCCAGCCCTTTCAGAAATTTTTATTGTTGAAGGAGACTCCGCAGGCGGCTCAGCTAAACAAGGAAGAGATCGAAAATTCCAAGCAATTTTGCCTTTACGAGGAAAAATTTTAAACACTGAACGAGCATATCTTGATAAAGTTTTATCATTTAAAGAACTCAAAGATCTTGTATTAGCTTTAGGTTGTGGAATAGGCGAAAGTATTGATTATGGAAAGCTACGCTATCATAAGATAATAATTATGACTGATGCCGATGTTGATGGCGAACATATAAGAACTCTTCTTTTAACCTTTTTCTATCGCCATCTTCCTGAAATTGTCACTCGTGGTCATCTTTATATTGCTCAACCACCATTGTATAAAATTCAAGCCGGGAAAACAATTCACTATGCTTACTCTGATGAAGAAAAAGAAAAAATTGTAAATTCAATAAAAGCAAATTCATCATCTTTTTTAAATATCCAACGCTATAAAGGTTTAGGAGAAATGAATCCAGAACAATTATGGGAAACAACCATGAATCCTGAAAATCGAATTTTAAAACAGGTGACAATTGGCGATGCTCAAGAAGCTGATTACATATTTTCAATGTTGATGGGAGAAGAGGTAACACCCCGAAAAAAATTTATTATCAATCATGCCAAAATGGCTAATTTAGATATATAATTTTAAATAAATTAATTTAAAAATTTACTAACTTAGACGACTTTTAGGTTAATTTTGATTTTAGATTAATATGTTAATTTAGATTAATTATAAGTTTGTCTTTTTAAAATATTATGAGCATACAAAAACTATCCCCAGGAAAAAACCCACCTGAGGAAATAAATGTTTTGATTGAGATTCCCCAAGGCTCATCAATTAAGTATGAGCTGGATAAAGAATCAGGAATAATTTTTGTTGATCGTTTTGTTCATACAGCAATGTTTTACCCCTTCAATTACGGATTTATCCCTCAAACTAAAGCAGAAGATGGCGACCCAGTCGATGTTTTAGTAATTTCAACTTATCCAGTTGCCCCAGGCACGGTTATTCCCTCAAGACCGATCGGCCTTTTGGAAATGGAAGATGAAGCAGGAATAGATCAAAAAATTTTAGCTTTACCGTTAATAAAAATTGATCCATTTTTTGAGGATATAGAAGATATAGAACAAATACCGTCTCCAACCAAAAAATTGATTAAACATTTTTTTGAAAATTATAAAAAACTTGAACCTGGTAAATGGGTAAAAATAAAGAATTTTCTAAGTAAACATCATGCTTTAGAAGCCATAAGAAAATCTCTTAAATAAGCTCTATTGTTTTTCACGTCAACATATTATCTTATGAACAATATTCAATCATCTGAAATTACCAACGAAATGAAGCGGGCCTAT
>CALLVF010000065.1 GCA_938010745.1 uncultured Patescibacteria group bacterium
CAGTCAAAAAGTCTGGCAACAGTTTTTTGATGAGGCTGGTTCACCTTCATTTTTACAATCCTGGGAATGGGGAGAGCTGCAAAAAAGATTAAACTATGATATTTTGCGTCTTGGTATCTTCTCTCAAAACACTCCTATTGCCATTGCTCAAGTTATTAAAATAAAATCACGCCGTGGTAATTTTTTATTTATCCCTCACGGACCAATATTCACTAAACATCTAACACCTAACATCATTCACCTAAAATCCTCAATTACTCAATTACTTAATTACTTAATTAATATTTCTAAAAAGGAAGGCTTTTCTTTTATCCGTCTTGCTCCTATTCTTGAAGATAGGGGAGAGTATCGAAAAATTTTTCAAGATTTAGGCTTTAAAACAGCTCCTATTTATATGCACGCTGAAACCGTCTGGATTCTTCCTTTATATAAACCTAGAAACTATGGAAAGGAAATGGTTGTAGTTGATGATCAACAACTTTTATCCCAAATGCGCAAAACCACCCGCTACTTAATCCGTAAGGCTCAACGAGAAAATGTTGTCATTGAAAAACGGACCGACCCAAAAGCCATTGACGATTTTTATAAAATATACAAAGAAACAGCCAAAAGAGAAAAATTTACTCCTTTTTCAAAAGAATTTATTAAATACGAATTTGAAAGTTTCCACAAAACCGGTAATGCCTTATTTTTGTTTGGAAAAATAAAAAATCCACCCAATAACCAATATCTAATAACCAATAACGCACTAGCAAGCGCTTTAATCATCTTTACCCCCTCAACCGCCTTCTACCATCAAGGCGCCTCAATCCATACCAAAATTCCCGTTACCTATCTTCTTCAATGGGAAGCAATTAGGCAGGCAAAAAAACGGCGATGTCAATTTTATAACTTCTGGGGGATATATGATGAAAAATCTAACCGAATGCCCAAATCCTGGCTTGGTTTAACCCTTTTTAAAACCGGTTTTGGTGGCCAAGCAATCCTCTATCTACCAACCCAGGATTATATTATCTCTCCCAAGTATTATCTTACCTTCCTTTGGGAAAAAATCATCGCTTTGAAAAGAGGATTATAAAAATTCTTATCCAATAACTTTTTAAGCTTATTTTTTATACTTTTCTAAAAACTTAACTACTGTCTCACGGGTAAACAAGCTAGGCCGCAGTCTAAAAAGATAAAAAAGATTATCGTGGGATTGATAAACCCCGGGAATAACGGAAACTGCCGCTTTATAACCAGCTTCCTTTACCAATGTTAGCGTATTTTTATTAAAGGCTCCATAAGGATAAGCAAAACTTTCTATTTTTACTCCAAAACGTTGCTCAAGTAACATTTTGCTTTCAAAAATTTGCCTACGGGAAAAGCTATCTGGTAATAGTTGAAGATAAGCATGATCTAAAGTATGAGAACCAATCTCCACCAAACCACTGTCAATTAACTCTTTTATTTGATACTCATTCAAAAATCCTTTTTTTCCGATATAATCGAAAATAATAAAAACTGTAGCCTTCATTTGGTATTTTTTAATTATGGGAAACACCACCCTATAAAAATCTTCATACCCATCATCAAAGGTTAAAACAACACTTTTTTGTGCTAAATTAATGCGACCACTAATAATTTCAGGGATTTCCTTTACCCAGTAGGTATTAAAACCAGATTTATTTAACTCGGTAAGTTCTTTCAAAAAAACATCTGAGGAAATATCCAAACGCTTGCGGATGATATTTTTAATATTTTTTACACACTCAACATGATGATACATGATAATGGGTATTTTAATCTTCGCTGATTGACTTGCTCCGCTAGCGGGATTTTTTAAAGCTAATTCTTTTGACAGATGAAAACTATTTAATAAATAAGATGGACCTACAATGGGTTCATTATCATTATTCACGCCAAATGTTTGAGAATTTTTGAAAAAATTATAAACATAAAATAAAAAAATTCTTAATAGAAAAACCACAGATTAATAAAAATGCTAATTTTCAGCTAAATTTTTCTTTCATATTTTTTGTATTATATCACTTTTAATTAGCCAAATTTTACAGATTGATAAGTATTAATTAAAACTCAATTCTCTACCGTATAAAAATTATAAAATTTAAAGGGCAGAGAAAAGTATAGAGCATAAAAACAATTAAATTTATTAAAAATAAGATCAATATTTAAACCTATAGTGATAATTTAAAGTGATAATTTTAAAGATGGAAGACCCAAAGGATTAACAAGATAAAAGAAAAAAATAATAAAGTTTACAAAAAAAAATTTTAAATTTTTGACCTTAAACTTTTTGTTTTTTTCCACTTCTCCACCATCATCTTCACCTGACTTCGTAAAAGATACAATTTACGACGTTATCTATCCCTTTCCAACTCATTATCTTTCATACAAAATTCCATAATCCTAAAAGATGATTAGATGACATCTATCTTTTGCAGAGAATTAAGAACATGTAATTCTCTTTTTTTAAATAACTTCTTTTTTAACTTTAAAATTCTTTATTTTAATTATTATTTATTCATTATTTATAGCTGTTTGACTTGCTTTTTTCAGCGGATTAAATATCTAATTATCATAAATCTCATTTTTAGCTTATATTTGCAATCTAAATTAACAATTTTGAGGCTAATTAGTTAACTATTAGCTATTTTATTAGTTTTTAACTTTTAAAAATTTAGATTGTTGCAAGAATCTAAAAACATAATTTTGAAGCTATTTTTATAAATTATCCACAAAAATTTAAAGTGCGTTTAGAGTGTAGTATTAACCTTAACACCTCATTTTTGCTTTATTTATTAATTTTTACTAATTTAACTTACATAATTATTTTTTAACTTACTTAATTATTGACCAAAAATATTCTTTCTTAAAACTATAGGGCAAAACTATAGGATATAAAATTACTATAGGATATAAAATTCACGTCCGTTATTTTGATTGTCTCCTCCCCTCTTCCCTATCTTTCACTTATCAACCTCACCAGCTTAATGATAGAAGAGAAATTACTAAAACAAAAACCCAAACCACTGCATACTCTCGAACTGTTTCTTTAAATAATCGCTCATTAAGATAGTTGTAAACTAAACCTGATAGACTATAAAAAGAGGTCGTTAAAAAGAGGGAAACTATAGCAGTTTTTACAGGCACAAAAGAAACGACTAATGAAAGTTCTAATAAAACTAAACTAACGAAAAAGGCATACTTTATAATCTCGACTTCAATTTGAGTTTTCAATTTTAACGCCCAAATTAAGTGAAATGATAAAAAAAAGGTAATTAAAGCGGTGCCTAAAGCATTAATAAAAAAAATTTGCTTCAGAGAAAACAAAAAGTTAAACAAAAGAAATGCCACAATTGTTTGGAAAAAAAAATTTACTGAAAACGCCGCTCGGTAAAGTTGAATAGACTTGCCCACCCCAACATTAAATATATTACTTGTCAATAAAATTGCATAGATAGAAATAGCATAAAAAGTAATAAAAGGTAAACGAGTTAACCAACGAACTGGAAATAAAAATAGAAAGAGATAAAAAGAGATACTAAAGATTACAGGCATAAAAAAAAATCCAAACCAGCCAACTCCCTTAATTTTTTCCGACAAAGAAAAGTAAGTAAGAAAAAATGATAAAATTACCAACAATAACAAAAAAATAATTGCCTTGTCGAAATAAAAAAAAGTAGAAAAAAGCATTAAGGAACTTAAAATAAAAGTAGATGCGATTAAACGATAGCGTTTTTCAATTCTTGATATTTTTTTTTGAACAGATTGAAAAAATTTTTTCATAAACCCAGCAATTATGCCCACTCATTGCATAACATCACTTGGTATTTCAAAATTGCCAAAAACTTTTTGGACATCATCATGTGCTTCCAACTGATCAATCAGAAATAATAACTTACTAGCTGTTTCCTTATTGTTAATTTTGATTAAGGAGTTAGGCTTAAAATCAGCCTCAACTGATTGATAATTTTCACCTGACATTACCTCCTTAATTTTACCTAGATTTTGAAAAGGAAAATAAATATAAAAAAAACTATCATCACTGTCGATATCAAAAGCATCTATCTTCTCTGCTAGTTCAAAAATTTTTTCCTCCTTGATATTAGTTTTTGAAAAAGTAACTAAACCACAACGAGTAAATTGGTAAATAACAGAACCAACACTCCCCAATTTTCCCCCACCCCGTTCAAGAATCTGACGAATTTGCGAAATTGTCCTATTGGTACTATCAGTTGCTGCTAAAATCAAAAAAGAAACTCCTTCCGGACCAAAAGCTTCGATAATTAACTCCTTTAAATCATCAGCGCCCTTACCCACTCCTCTCTCAATTGCTCTATTAATATTTTCTTTAGGCATGTTAGCTGCCTTTGCCTTTTCTATTGCCAATCTAAGCTTAACGTTGTGTTCTGGATCAGTAATTCCTCCGCCCTCAATCACAGCAATGGTTATGGCTCGAGAAAGTTTGGAGAAAAGATTACCTCTTTTTAAATCAGCAGCTTGTTTTTGTCTTTTTATGTTTGCCCACTTTGAGTGACCTGACATTGTTATATGATTAAAATGTAACTTTTGATTTTTAAATCTTTCATATTTTTATTATACTTGACAATGACTAAAATTAAAATATACTTATTGAAAATAAAAAATATGGATAAGATAAACATTTTAGAACAACATGCAATTAATGCTGCCATTAATAATTCTTGGCAGAAAGCTATTAACTTAAATCTTCAGATTATCAAACTTGATAAAAAAAATATCGACGCCTATCTTCGACTAGGCTTTGCTTTTCTTCAACTTAAAAAGATTAAAGAAGCAGAAAAGTATTATAAAAAAGTCTTAAAAATTCAACCTAATAATCAAACAGCAACTGAGAATTTAGATCGCATAAAAATCCTTGCCGGAAAAAAATTAAAAGAGACTTCTATCACCCTCAATCCTGATCTGTTTCTTGATATACCAGGAAGAACAAAAAGTGTTGTGTTAGTTAATCCAGGCCAAAAAAATATTCTCGCTCAACTTTCTGTAGGACAGGAAGTTTTTTTAAAAATAAAAAAAAGACGTGTGGAAATACGTACCATTACACGAGATTATATTGGTTGCCTACCTGATGATTTATCACGACGAATTTCAGTTCTTATAAAGGCTGGCAGTAATTTTACAGCACATATTAAAGAGGCCACACTCAAAAGAGTAGTTGTTTTTTTACGAGAAGTTAATAGAGGAAAAAAAGTTTCCAAATACCTACCTTTACCCATCAACATTCAATCAACACTTACAACACTAGCTGGTGAAAAGAATGATGATGGTGGAGATACGGACGAATTAGAGGAGGAGCTAACAGATGCTGATTTAGAACGCTTAGCTCAAGATTTGGAAATCAAAGAAAAAGAGGATTATTTATCTTTTTCCCCCATTGAGAATGATGAAGTTGAGGAAGAATGAGGACGATAATGAATTATCTTGTCTTTAAAAAAAATAATTGTTCCCTCTATCCTCTTTGACAAAAGAAAACGCTTTATCTCAGGAGGAACTTGGAAATCTTTCATTGATCTCAATGCTAAAAAAAAGGAAAAAATTAATATAGCAAAAAAAATATAAATCATAATTAACTAATCAATTTGCCATTCATTTTCTAAATTTTCCAATACAAGAATTATATCAGAAAGATCTGTCTCTTTTTGCACAAATTGACAACCAAAGTAATTTTTTAAATCTTGGGTAATTAATGATGGATTTTTTTTGTTTTCAATTACCAAACACTTTGTTAAATTTTGCCAGTTAATATCAAATTTTCTTTTATAACTTATATCAACCACTCTTATTCCTTCTCCCTCAATGATACGACTTAATAATATAGCTGTTTTATAGGATTTTGTATAAATAATTTGGACATTATCTTTTAAATCTCTATAGGTTTTTTTATAAAACAAACCCTGATATATTTCAAAAAATTTTTCATCGTCAAAGAAAGCCTCATTTCCCTTTTTTACAAGAGGTATATAACTGATAATTTTAAAATTGTTACTATTTCGCCTTAAAAGAAAAACACTTAAAAGAATTCTATCAATAAAATTGCCGTTAGTTTTGTAAAAAAAAATTTGGTTGAAAGTCGGTAAAACAAAACCTGAAGTTTTTTCTTTTCCATAATAAATATTCTGTTGTGGTGGATAAAAGTAAAGATCAACAAAAGATGATGTTACCAGAGAAGATGTTTTTTTAAAAATTTCTGGTTTTTTCTCTAAAAAGACTAACTTACCCAATCCCCCTAAACGATAATAACCATAACCACCCGGAGTTAAAACCTTAATACCAGAAGGCAAGCTAAAAAAATAATTAAGATCTTTACCTAATGAATAAAAAAGATTTTTTTCTCCGTAAAAAAAAATATTGATTCTTTCTTTTCCTTTAAAAAAGACTGAGGATTTAATTGATTTAAAAATAAAAAAAATTGCATAAAAAACAAAAAAAATAAGCAAAAAATATAAATAAACACTCTTTTTATTTTTTCTTCGTTTTCTCATAAAATTTCAAGCTGATCCTCCCCCCATTTGAATCATTTTAATTTTATTAATAATTTCCTCTTTAGGTAAATTTTGCCAAAGATAAATTTTTTTAATAACTATTAAAGAAGCCTCAAATTCTGGCAAAATAGTAACATTTACACCTAAATCTTTCATGCGCCTTCTATCTTTCTGGTTATGAACACGACTTATTATAAAGATACTTGGATTAATTTTTTTTGCTGCAAGTACTATTGATTCTTGATAAAGTCTGTTAGGTATCGATAAAATAAGAATTCTTGCATTTTCAATTTCTGCATAATCTAAAATATCTTGATCTGTTGGATCACCGTAAATAATATTAACTCCTTCTTTTCGGGCTTTTTCAACAGTTTGAAAATTATAATCAATAGCAACAAAAGGGATATTGGCTAAAAGAAGAGCACGTCCAATAAGCCTTCCTACTCTTCCATAACCACAAATGATAATATGATTTCTTATCGATAATTCATCAATTGGAGATAAATCACGATCAATTCTATACCTAATGAATTTTTCCACCACTGGTAAAAATTTTCTAAAAAAACTCCGTAGTAAAATATACATTTTTTCTTTATTTTCAATTAAAATTGGAGTAAAAACTAGCGTTATTAAAACTGAGGTTACAAGAAAAAGGTACGAGGAGTAAGAAATTATTTTGTTTGCGTAAGCAACAGAAAGAAGAATAAAAGCATCCTCATCGATTTGAAAAAGATAAAGAGCTAAATTAAAAGCAGATTTTGAATGAAAGCGAAAAAACAAGAAAATAAGAAGAACAATTATCGCCTTAAGAAAAACTACCATTAAAGTAAAAAGAATAATTTGAGGAAGTAAATTTAAAATCATTGACAGCTTAACATTAGTCCCAATGAAAACAAAAAAAATTACCGCCAACAAGTCTCGCAATGGTCGCACCTGGGTAAAAATATGAAAATGCTCCAAAGTTTGACCAACTAAAATGCCAGCAATAAAAACGCCAATTAAAATTGGAATCTTTAAAAGCAATGATAAATAAGCAACAAAAAAAATAAAAACAATAATAAAAAGATTAAGCAGTTCACGAGAAACTCTTGCCACCCGATCAAAAGTTTGAGGAATTACTTTTCTTCCCAAATACCACAAAATGGCAATAAGAGCTGTTGATTCAATAATACTTTTAATAATATTAAATGTTAAAGGAAAAAAAGATAAGTCTTTAGCGGTAATGGAAGAGAAAATTATCATAAAAGGAATAAAGGCAATATTTTGCAACATTAAGATCCCTAAAGCAATCTCACCAATAAATGAGTGTTCCTCTCCCCTATCCTGGATAATTTTTGCCACTAAGGTGGTTGAGGAGGAAGATAAAGCAATTCCGATTAAAAAAGATTCTATGAATGAGAAATTAAAAAAAAGACTGAAGATAGAAATAAAGATAACCGATAAAAGAAGTTGGAAGGCTCCACCAATAACAATATATCTTTTTAGATTAATAAGATGGCTAAAATTAATCTCAAGACCAACAGTAAAAAGAAGCAAAATAATTCCAAAGTAGGCAAAATTACCAATCGCTTCATTGGAGAAGATATCGGGAAAAATATTACCTAAAACTAAACCGCCTAAAATGTAACCAACAACGAGAGAAATTTTAAATTTTTGAAAAATATAGGCAAAAACAAACGGTATTAAAATAAAAAAGAAAAAATTAAACAAAACTGAAAGGGAAATATCGGACATAAAAAAAGTATAAGAATGTTATTTACAAAAGTCAAAAGAATGAAGACATACTTTATATCGAAAATTTAGGTTCAAAAATAGAAGTTAAAATATAGTAAATAGTAAATGGCAAATGGAAAATAGAAATTCGTTATTTGTTATCAGACATTAGAAATTAAAAATCAAAAGTCAAAAATTAAAAATTACAATTAAAAATTAATAATTGAAAAAAATTAGAAATTTAATATTTGATATTCGACCAGCCTGCTTTGCCCTATGCGAAGCATTTCAGGCAGGTATTAGATATTAGGAATTACAAATTAGAAATTATATCTCATATGTTTGGTTAGAGATAAAATTGTAGAGCGGAAATAGAGGGTGGTTGTTAAATACTTTTTTATTTTCGCAATTTGTTTTCACATTCAACACAAAAAGCGGCCTCTGGAATAAGTTTTAGTCGAGCAATAGCAATTGATTTGCCACATCGATCGCAAATACCATAATTATTTTTTTCTATTTTGGCTAAGGCAGCTTTAATATCGGCAACACGCTTGTCTAGATCCTTAATCTGAGCTTCAATTATTTCATGCCCTACTTGCTCACGAACATCAGTATCAACTGCCGCATTGTCCGAGACATGTTCAGGATCGGCAAAAGGATCTGATTTTTTCAACTCTTCAATTTGATTTTTTACCTTTTCCAAATCTAGTTTTAAATGTTTTTTCTGCTCCTCGATAAATTTTTTGGTAAGCTGATTTACCATAGTTAATTATTTTACTTCTAAAATAATAAATTAAATAAAAGGTTGTCAAAAAAAATATTAAGATTGAGGTTAAATTGTTAAAATTCAATTCTTTCAAGTATAACCAATTAATTTCCCATTTGTCAAATAGAAAGTAAATTGCAGAAATATACCAGAGTGAAAAGACAAAAAGAAAACCTGAAGGATATAACTCTTTTCGAATAGAAAAAAGGATATTTTGTGCTGGATAATATGCTAAGAAAAAAAATAATCCCTGATAAAAAAAATTAATTTGCAAAGGAGATTGGGAAAAAAAACTTCCTAAAAAACTAAATCCTAAAGCAACAAATAAAGGGCCCATAAAATAATCAATAACTTGAGAAAACTTAATTTTTTTTTGACGAAAAAAAACATACAAAACAATAATGCTACCAAAAAGAGCCCCATAAAAATTAAGTCCTGGATAACCATTAATAAGAATAAATTTTAAAAAAGAAAAACCAAAGTCTTTAAAATTTAAAAGAACATAAAAAAGACGACCAAAAAAAAGCCCACCAGCAAGACTTAAAAACAATCCATCAAAAATGTCCTCCTCAGAAAATGCCGTAAGACGAATGTTCTTCCACAGTAAAAAACTACCCCAAAAAAAAGACAACATCAAAAAAACACCAAAGGTATAAATTTTAATAAAGCCTAAATCTAAAAGAACTGGTAGCATATAAAAGTTATGATTTATTTATTAATTTTATTTAGGAAATTAAAATTATAAATAACACCCTATTTTAGTATAATTTATTGTCAATGAAAAAACAATCAAGGAAAATTTTAAAAGTTGGCTTTGATCTTGATGGCGTATTACTTTATAATCCCGCAAGAATATTAAGACCCTTAATTGCCTTTATAAAAAATATTTTTTTTAACCATCATCAGTCGCTAACTTTTTATTACCCTAAAACAAAATTGGAAAAATGGCTTTGGTGGTTTTTTCATAAATCAAGTCTTTTTGTGGCCGATGGATTTGAAGAAATTAACAATCTTGTCCAGCAAAAAAAAATTAAAGCCTATCTAATCACTGCCCGCTATAGTTTCTTAAAAAAAGATCTTGATCAATGGCTTAAAAGAATGAAAATCGATTATTATTTTAGCGGAATTTATTACAACAAAAACGACGAACAACCTCATCTTTTTAAAGAAAAGTTAATTAAAAAATTAAATCTTGATATTTTTGTCGAGGACAACTGGGATATAGTCAAATATCTAAATCAAAAATCAAAAAGCAAAGAGCAAAAATATAAAATTTTTTGGATTTACAACATTTTTGATAGAAAAATTAAATATCACCTTAAATATCCTCAATTAAAGTCTGCTCTTGCCTCGATTAAAAAAAATTTTTTAGAAGAAAAATCTAAAATTCTCATAGTTTCGGATTATTTTTATCCCCACTGGACTGGTATTTCTAAATCAATTTATAATCTAACATTATCTCTTAGAGATAAATTTGACTTTACAATCTTAACTGTTAAATTCAAAAAAAATCTTAAAGAAAGAGATAATTTGGGAAATATCAAAATTATCAGAAAAAAATACCAATTTCCATTAAGTCGGGCTAAAGTCTCTTTATCATTAATTTTTACCTTTTTAAGAATTGTAAAAGATTATGATATTATTCTTCTCAACTCACCACTTTCCAGCATTTTTCCTCTTTCCTTTATGATAAAAATTTTTGGTAAAAAACTTTTCATCTTTCATCAGGGAGACCTTATTCTTCCCAAAGGAACGATTAATTGGCTAATTGAAAGAATTTTTGACATTTCCACCCTTACCGCTTTTTTGCTAGCTGACAAAGTTAGTACTTACACAAAGGATTATGGACTTCACTCTAGAGTTTTAAGGCATTTTCAAAAAAAATTCACTCCTTTAATGATACCGTTAATTATCACAGCAAAAAAAAACAATCAGCAAAATATAGTTTATAAAAAACTAAAGAATTTGAAGAAAAAAAAGAAAATTCTTTTTGGTTTTGGCGGAAGATTTGTTGAAGAGAAGGGTTTTGATATTTTGCTTAAAACCATACCTATTGTTATTAAAAAAAATCAAAACATTCATTTCGTTTTTGCGGGAAAGACAAAAATTAGTTATGAAAAAACATTTGAAAACCTTCAAAAGGAAATTTCAATTTTAAAGCAACATATTACTTTTTTGGGTCTTTTAAATAATAATCAATTAGTTAATTTTTATCAAATGATTGATTTCATTGTTATTCCATCCCGCAGCGATTGCTTTAATTTAATTCAGGCAGAAGCAATGATATTTAAAAAACCATCAATTGTTTCCAATATACCCGGAGCCTCATATCTTGTCAAAAATACGGGGTTTGGTTTAATTTTTGAAAAAGAAGACGCTTATGATCTGGCTCAAAAATTAATTCATGCGATAAGAATAAAAAAGGAATTACAAAAAAAATATCCCATTCTTTTAAAAATTTTAGATTATAAAAACAATGTTGAAAAAGCTGAAAAATATTTTAGACAATGAATTCGATCCGGCTTTCGAAAAAAGAGCTAAATTTATCTTCCAAATCGTTGAAAGATACAGACCGAAAAAAATTCTTGATGTTGGTTGTGGACGAGGTTTTTACCTTAAAGCTTTAAGTTTTTATTCATTTCCTGAAGAAATTCACGGTGTTGATATAAATTATTATTATCTTAACATAAGTAGAAAAATTTGTGATGATCAAAGAGTAAAAATAAAGCAGGCAAGCATTTATTCTCTACCCTATCCAAGTAGTTATTTTGATTTTATTATTGCCTCAGAAATCATAGAACACCTTAAAGATGACAAAAAAGCCTTGCTAGAACTTAAACGAGTATTAAAACCAGGAGGTATTTTGGTTATTACAGTCCCAAATAAAAATTTTCCTTTTTTATGGGATCCGCTTAATTGGTTTTTAATGAAATTTTTCAAAACTCATGTAGAAAAAGGTATTTGGTGGCTTGCCGGCATTTGGGCTGATCATGAAAGACTTTATACTACTGATAATCTTAAAAACCTAGCTATAAACTCTGGTTTTAAGATAAAAAAATTTGAGTATTTTATTCATTGGTGCTGGCCATTTTCTCATTTGCTACTTTATGGAATAGGAAAAAACTTGGTGGAGAAATTGAATTTAGAACAATTTAATCGTTTCAATTTTCAAGATAAAAAATCGTTCTTATCAATACTTGCATTTTTTTTTAAACTACCATCAATGTTAATGGATAATAAAAAAAATCTCAAAAAACAAACCTCAGTAAATATTTGCTTTTTAGTTACACCTATTTAAAATAAGCACCTAAAAAAAATTTATTTGATTAATCAATTACTTGAGGTATTTTCGTAAATAAGTACTGTTGGCTGATCATAAACAGTAAAAGTCTCCTCAATCCAACTATCTGGATAACGGATAAATTTATAATAAAAGGGCAAAAATTCTTTGATTTTTTTATAACAAACTCCAGCAATTTTAATTTGTTTTTGACAATCATTATTTAGTAAAGCCTGATAATAATCACTCATCTTTGGATATCTTGCCGGAGCTGTTGGTATACTCCCCCAACCTCGATTTGATGAGAGAATATAATAATCTGCTTTACTTAATAAGCTAGTCATTATTTTCCACTTTTCTTGAGTGTCTGGATCAAAAACTGGCAGCAGCTCAACCTGAAAACTCTTACCATAATTTTTTTCAACAAAAAGCGGCAATGGATCATCCCAGTGCTCACCTAAAATAATGGAGTGATTTTTTAGGTTTTTATAAATCCACTCTGAAGCCTCAACTCGAGTGTTTTTGTGAAAATAAATTGTTGAAAAAAGAAAGGGCCAGAGAAGAAGTATAATGTAGAACGTAGAACGAAGAACGTATAAAAAAATTTTACTTTTAAAAAATTTAACCCAAATTACCAATAACCAATTACTAATAACACTTATCCCTACTCCCCCAAAAATAGCAAAAAAAGGATAAAGATAAATTGTATAGCGGATTGATTTAACTAGTTCTAAAGACTGATATAAGAAGTAACTAACTACCCAAAGTAAAGTTAAAATTAAAATAATTTTATTATTTTGAATTTTTAATTGGAATTTTAAATTTTTAACTTTTAATTTTAAATTTCTAAAAATCACAAACATACCTACCACCATAACCAAAAAATTAACCGGCCCTAAACCAACAAAAAAAGTTGTTGATAAAAGGGCCCAAACTGGTTTATTTATCCACTGTACTCCAGGCGGATACCATGCGTCTTTACTCATAAAATAATTTAATTGATTAATGCTAAAAACAAAATTTTCACTTAATCTCAAATCAAAAAAATTACTGTTTTTAAAATAATAGGGATTAGCTAATCGAAGAGTAAAATAAGAAACAATAAAATAAAGTATAAAGTAAAAAAAAGGATAACGAAGAAAATATAATTTAAAACCTGCAAAAGAGAATTTATTACTTAAAAAACAAAGAGTATGAGGTAAATTTTTTTTTAAAGCCTTTTTATTTTTATAATTGGCTTTTTTCTTCGTTTTAATAATCTAAACTGGGATAGTAATTTTCATCTTCATCCAGATGAGCGATTTTTAACAATGGTTGGCAATGCGATGGTTTTGCCAAAAAACATTAGCGAATATTTTGATCAAAAGATTTCAAAACTTAATCCCTACAATCTTGGCTATAACTTTTTTGTTTATGGAAGTTTTCCTTTAATTTTAAATAAGTATTTAGCAGTATTTAACAATAAAGATAATTATAACAATTTTACTCTTCAGGGAAGATTTTTATCAGCGTTTTTTGATTTTTTGGTAATAATTTTAGTTTATAAAACAGCCAAATTATTGTTGGAGATTTTGAAAACCTGTCTGCCGGTAGGCAGGCAAGTTAAGAATGACAAGAAAAAAATTTTTTTTAATTATCTACCAATTTTTTCTGCTTTATTTTATGCTATTTCTGTTTATCCAATTCAATCATCTCATTTTTTCACTACTGATACTTTTTTAAACTTTTTTATGTTTGGCAGCTTTT
>CALLVF010000066.1 GCA_938010745.1 uncultured Patescibacteria group bacterium
AAGTCTAAATTTAAGATTAAAAATTTTTCTCAAGCAATTGCTAATATAATTATTAATAAAAAATTATCAATTTCACTTGGTCATGAAGATTTTGTTCAAAAGGCTATTAAATTATTAACTCCAAAAAAGATCAATGAGAAAATATTAAAGAATGTAGTAGAAAAAGTTATTGAAAACAATAAAAAAGCGGTTGATGATTATAGAAAGGGAAAACAAAATGCGCTTCAATTTCTAATAGGTCAAGTAATGAAAGAGATGAAGGTAAATTTACAAGCTAAAGTTGTAATTGAAGAGTTAAAGAGAAAATTAATGTGATTATTTATATTTAATTAATCTATATTAATTAATTTTAGTTTCCATATAGTTACTTATAATTACAAACAATTGTGAATTAGTAATTAGAAACTATACTAATGTCTTTTGTTCATCTTCACTATCACAGTGAATACTCTCTTCTTGACGGTATGGCTCGGATTGATGAAGCAATTATTAAGGCAAAAAGTTATGATATGCCAGCCTTAGCAATTACGGATCATGGAGCATTGTATGGAGTTTTCAAATTTTACCTAAAGGCTGTAACAGCCGGAATTAAACCAATAATTGGTATTGAAGCCTATAAAGCCAAAAAATCACGTTTTGACAAACAACCTGGTATTGATCGTGATCAGTTTCATTTGGTCATTTTGGCTAAAAACTTACATGGCTACAAAAATCTTATTAAGCTAGTTACTGACGCTAATTTGCAAGGGTATTATTACAAACCAAGAATTGATTTTGAATTGTTAGAAAAATATCACGACGGCTTAATTATTTTATCAGGGTGCTTAAATGGTGAAATTCCCTCATTAATTCTTGAAAACCAGATGGATTTAGCTGAATTGACACTTAAAAAATATCTAGAAATTTTTGGAAAAGACTTTTATTTTGAAATTCAAAGGCACCCAAATTCTAAAGCAAATGATTATGTTAATACGGAACTTATAAAATTATCAAGAAAGTATGGAGTCTCTTTGGTAGCGACTAATGACATTCATTATCTTAATCCAGAAGATGCCTATGCACAAGAAATTCTCCTTTGTATTCAAACTCAAAGAACAATTTACGAGAATGATCGTCCGCTATCAATGATAAAAACACCGGATTTTTATTTCAAGAGCCCATCAGAAATGAAGAGTACTTTTGCTGATATACCTCAAGCAATTGAAAATACTCTAAAAATTGCATCTGAGTGTGATGTTCGGATACCTTATGGAAAATGGATTTTACCACAATTTAAAACTCCAGATGAATTACCACCAGGACAATACTTGAAACAGCTTGTCAGTCTTAAAAAAAACCAACGTTTGGATCAGCAATTTGAAAAGGATATAATAGAGAAAAGAATTAACTATGAACTAGAGGTGATAACTAAAAAGGGTTATGAAACATACTTTTTAATTGTTGCAGATTTTGTTAATTGGGCAAAAAAAAATCAAATAGCTGTTGGTCCGGGAAGAGGGTCAGTAGCAGGATCATTAGTTGCTTATATTTTAGGGATAACTGATATAAATCCACTTGAATATAATCTTCCTTTTGAGCGATTCTTAAATCCTGAGAGACCAACGCCTCCTGATATTGATATTGACTTCGCCGATCTTCGAAGAGATGAAGTATTGCGATACGTTACCAAAAAATATGGGTCTGATCGAGTAGCTCAAATAATTACCTTTGGAACAATGGAGGCGCGATTAGTTGTACGTGATGTTGCTAGAGCGCTTGGAATGTCATATTCTCAGGGTGATAGATTGGCAAAAATGATTCCTCCGGGAAAACAGGGCTTTCCCATGACGATTGGCACAGCTCTTGAAGAATCACCATCTTTAAAACTTGCTTATCAAAGTGAACCTGAAACAAAAAAAGTAATAGACATTGCTAGAAAACTGGAGGGTTTACCACGTCATCCATCTGTTCATGCTGCTGGTGTGATTATTGCCGATAAACCCCTGACTGAGTATGTTCCTCTGCAAAGAGAAGCAAAAGAAGGAAGGATCATTACTCAATACGATATGTATTGTCTTGATTTAAATGCGGTTTCAGATCAAAAAGCTATAGGCCTTTTAAAAGTTGATTTTTTAGGTTTACGTAACTTAACAATAATTGAAAAAGCGCTTGAGTATGTTACTAAAATTACAGGAAAAAAAGTTGATATTCACCAAATTTCTCTTACTGATAAAAAAACTTACGATTTGATTTCTCAAGGAGCAACAGTGGGTGTGTTTCAACTGGAGTCAGCCGGAATGAGGCGCTTAGCAAAGGAATTAAAACCTTCCAAAATTACTGATATCTCGGCAATGGTGGCTTTATACAGGCCCGGTCCAATGGATCTTATTCCGGCATTTTTGGAGGGAAAAAATAATCCCAAAAAAATTAAATATCTTCATCCGGATTTAAAACCAATATTAGAGGAAACTTATGGTGTTTTGGTTTACCAAGAACAAGTAATGGAAATTGCCCACAAGTTAGCAGGCTATTCAATGAGTGAAGCCGATAGTTTAAGGATGGCCATTGGTAAAAAGAAAAAAGAGTTAATGAAAAAAGAAAGACAAAAATTTATTAATGGATGCATTACACGAGGTTATGAAAAAAGTCTTGCAGAAAATATTTGGGCTTTTATGGAAAAATTTGCCAGTTACGGATTTAATAAACCACATTCTGCTTCTTATGCTTTAATTGCTTATTGGACCGCTTATATTAAAGCTCACTATCCTGTCGAGTTTATGACAGCCCTTTTGACAGCGGAGCTTACTGGTGTTGCTGGTCCAGCAAGAGAAATAAAAATGTCACAAGCAATTGAAGAGTGTCGAAGGATGGGAATTGTTGTTTTACCACCTGATATTAATAAATCTCAAAAAAATTTTACAATTGAAGGTAATTCTATTCGATTCGGATTTTCAGCCATTAAAAATGTGGGTGATGCTGCTATTAAGACTATTATTGAAGCCAGAAAAAAAGGAGCGTTTGTAAGTTTTAAAGATTTTCTTTACCGAGTAAATCTACAAAAAGTCAATAAAAAAACAGTTGAGAGTCTGATAAAGGCGGGAGCATTTTCTCAATTTGCTGCTCGTTCAACACTTCTATCTTATTATCCAAAGGCAGTTAGGGAGATTCAAGATTTAAAATCTGCAAACGAAAAGGGACAATTTGATCTTTTTGGCGATTCAAATTCAGTAAAGATTAAAGATGATTACACGCCAATTTCAGAATTTTCTGAACAGGAGATTTATGATATGGAAAAAGAGGTAATTGGTTTTATTATTAGTGGTAATCAATTATCTAAATTTAGTAAAATAATCACTAAGAAAGTGACTAAAAAAATTGGTGATATAACAAATGATGATCAAAATCTTTTTCTTATAATAGCAGGTATCATTTCCTCAGTTAAAATACTTAAAACAAAAAAAAACAATAATGAAATGGCAATTTTTAATCTATTCGATGAGACCGGTAGCATTGAAGTCGTTGTTTTCCCAAAAGTTTATAAAAAAATTAGGAATTTACTTCTAGTTAATAAGATTATACTTATGAAAGGTAAGGTTATCGATAGAGAAGGTAGACTAAATTTTATTTTAGAAAATGCAGTTGATTTACAGTTAGTATGAAAAAAAATATTTATCAAATTGATTTAAATTTTTTACTAAAAAATTAATAAAGAGCAATTAATAAAGAAAAAAAGTCAGATAATACAATTGCCATTGCAAAATCATTAAATATTGGTTATTATTTAATTACTCCAATCTTATTTGGAGTGTTTTTTGGTTATTTGTTAGATAAGTATTTTAGCACAAAGCCAATTTTTCTTTTATTATTTTAAGTTTTGGGATATTAGCAACATTTTATAACCTTTGGCAATTAGTTAATTAAGATAAAATAAATATGGCTGAGATAAGTATTAAAGCAGAAAAGATTTTTAAAGTATTTGGATTTGAAATCACTAACTCACTTTTATCAACAACGATAGTACTTTTAATTTTTGCCTTATTAGCATCAAAATATTTTTTTGATTCCAAAAAGGCCAACAAAACTAATTATTATTACTTTATAAATTTTATTCTTAAAAACCTTTATCAGCTTTTTTCTGCTGTTTTAAAGGAAAATACTGACTATTTTTTTCCTCTTTTAGCATCTTTTTTTATTTTTATCTTCCTGCAAAATTGGTTTGGTTTATTACCAGGCGTTGGTAGTATTTTAATAAATCATCATCCTCTTTTACGTGGTGCTAACGCCGATCTTAATACTACATTATCTTTGGCGTTACTTTCAGTTTTTTTAACTCAATATTATGGAATAAAATATCTTGGATTTAAAAAATATCTAACTAAATTTTTTAATTTTACCAATCCAATTGCTTTTTTTATCGGCATACTTGAAATGATTTCGGAAATCTCTAAAATTATCTCCTTTTCCTTTCGACTTTTTGGTAATATTTTTGCCGGAGAGGTTCTTTTGATGGTAATTACTTTTTTAATCCCTATTCTAGCTTCATTTCCGTTTTTACTGCTAGAATTATTTGTTGGCTTAATTCAAGCACTAGTTTTTTCAATGTTAACAGCAGTTTTTATAAATTTAGCAATTAGTAAAAGTCATTAAAATTTAAAAAAAAATAAGGAGGTGAAAGTAGATGAACGCAGAAGCTGCAAAGTTATTAGCTACCGCCTTAGTTATGGCAATTGGAGCTATTGGTCCCGGAATCGGAATTGGGATTATTGGTGGCAAGGCAGTTGAGGCTTTAGGTCGTAATCCAGAAGCTGAGTCAGCTATTCGAACCTCAATGATTTTAGCCATTGCTTTTGCCGAGGCGGTGGCAATTTATGTTTTAGTCATTGCTCTTATTATTAAATTTGTTTAATTAAATTGGAAATAATTAAAATAATTAAATATAAATTTTTAAAAATTAAATAATTCCATGGAAAGTTTAGGAATTGATTTAAAATTACTTATTGCTCAATTAGTTAATTTTATTCTCTTTTTTTATATTTTTAAAAGATATATCGCCAAACCATTTTCTCAGTTTTTAAAAACTGAATTAGATAAAGAGAAAGAAAAAGAGAGGATTTTGCAAGAAATAAAAAAGAAGGAAGAGATGTTTACCCTGGAGGAAAAGAGAATAAAAGAAAAGATAAAAAAAGAATACGAAGAGGCTTTAAAAAATACAAAACAAGAAGCCATGAAAGTAAGAGAAAAAATAATTACTCAAGCAAAAAAAGACGCTGAGGAAATTATACTTAAAGCCAGAAGACAAATAGAAGAGGAAAGAAATGAGATGTTAAAAGAAATAAAGCAAAAGGCAATTGATTTAAGTCTTTTAATAGTAGAAAAAACATTATCTCAATTTATTGATAAGGAAATGCATAAAAAAATTAATCAACAAATTCTTAAAAATTTTATCAAAAGGGCTGATTAAGTATATGGTTAAATCCAGTAATAATTTTGCAGAAATATTAGAAAAATTATTACGTTATAACAAGAATAGCGAAAAAACTATAATGATTATTACTGCTGTTAAATTAGAGAATGCCGACTTGAGTTTAATAAAAAAAATATTTTCTTTACCTGAAAATTGTAAAGTTGTCAACAAAGTGGATAGCAACATTTTGGGTGGATTAATTTTTAAATTTGGCAGTCAGATCATTGATTTATCTATTAAAGGACAGTTAAAAAATTTTAAAAAGCAATTCAATTTTTCAATATGAAATCAATTGATAAATACTTAAAAGATATTGAAGAAGAGATTAAATCGATTAATATAAAACCTAAAATTGAAGAGATCGGCACAGTATTTGAGGTTAGAGATGGTGTGGCTATACTAACCGGATTAGATAATATTTCCTATGGAGAAATTGTTGAATTTGAATCGGGAGGAAAAGGTTATGTTGTGGATTTAACCAAAGATAGAGTAGGTGTAATAGTTTTAGGTGATTATTCCGCTATTCAAGTGGGTGAGATGGCAAAATCTACCGGTCAAATGCTATCTATTCCAGTCTCAAATGATCTTTTAGGAAGGGTTATTGATCCAAATGGAAAACCTTATGACGGTCTAGCTCCGATTGTATCTAATAAATTCTATCCTTTAGAAAAAATTGCCCCAAGCGTTATTTACAGACACCCAGTTAATACACCACTGCAAACAGGAATCAAAATTATTGACGCTTTAATTCCAATAGGACGAGGTCAACGCGAACTTATTATCGGTGATAGAGGAACTGGTAAAACTACTATTGCTATTGATACCATTATTAATCAAAAAAATGAGAACGTTATATGCATTTATTGTGCTATAGGTCAAAAAAATTCAAAGATTGCCCAAGTTATCGAACTTTTGAAAAAGAATCAAGCAATGGATTATACGATTATTGTTAACGCAGGTGCTTCTGATCCAGCATCCTTACAATACTTAGCTCCTTATGCCGCAACTGCAATTGGTGAATATTTTATGGATCAGGGTAAAGATGTACTTGTTGTTTACGATGATTTGACAAAACATGCCTGGGCATATCGAGAAATTTCCTTAATTCTTCGTCGACCTGCTGGTCGTGAAGCATACCCTGGTGATATTTTTTATCTTCATTCAAGACTTCTTGAAAGAGCTTGCAAATTAGATGAAAAATATGGTGGCGGATCATTAACAGCACTTCCAATAATCGAAACTTTAGAAGGTGATGTTTCTTCATACATACCTACTAATATCATTTCAATAACAGATGGACAAGTTTTTCTTGAAAGCGATCTTTTTAATTCAGGAATTCGACCAGCAATAAATATTGGTTTGTCCGTTTCACGTGTGGGAAGTAGTGCTCAAACACTACCAATGAAAAAGGTATCGGCAAAATTAAAACTAGATCTAGCACAGTACCGAGAGATGGCTTCGTTTTCACAATTTGAGTCAGAGCTTGATGAACAGACAAGAAAATTTTTAAATCGCGGCGCTAGATTAACACAACTTTTAGTTCAGAAAAAAAATAATCCCTACTCGCTAGTTGAAGAAGTAGCGCTTATTTGGGCAGGTAATTCACCTTTGCTAGATAACTTACCAGTATCAAAAATTACAGAGTTTGAAACACGTTTTTTAGCGATTTTGGCCACGCAGGGAAATCAAGTAATTAAAAATATCAACAATAAAAAAGAATTAGGTAGTGATGATGAAAAGAAACTCGAAGAATTAGTTAAGAAAACACTAGCAGAAATTTAATAATTAAAAGTATGAATATTCGTATAGTTAGAAAAAAAATAAAATCAGTGAGTAATGTTAAAAAGATTACTAACGCTATGCAGTTAGTTGCAGCTGTAAAAATGAAAAAAAGTCAGCAAAAAGCACGGGAAGGAGAACCTTATCGTTTACATTTAAAAAAAATCATTCAAAAAATATCTTCCAAAATTGATCTTAACATATCAGCTTTATTTAAAGTAAAAAATTTAGTAAGTAATCGAGAATTAGTTATTCTTTTTTCATCAAATAAAGGGCTGTGTGGCGCATTTAACTTTAATATATTTCGTTTTTTAACTAAATACGTTAATATCTCGGAATCTGATTTTATCACTATTGGCAGAAAAGGAGCAGAGTTTATTTCTAAACTAGGAGGAAAAATAGTAGCTGATTTTTCTAAAAATTCGTCTAACAGTGTTTCTGCAATTTTCCAGACAGCATTAAATTTCTATCTTGAAGGTAGATGCAAGTCCGTAAAACTAATTTATAATAAATTTATTAGTACTTTTCATTATGAACCTACTGAAGAAGTAATTTTACCCTTACCTAGAAAAATTGATATTGATCTAGACATTAAAGCATTAAGCTTGAAGGGAGAATACGTTATTGAACCATCAGCTAACATTCTACTTGAAAGACTACTAAAAAGCTTTATAGAAGAGAAAATTCGTGGGGCTTTGTATAGCAGTGATGCTGCTGAGCATTCATCAAGGATGATTGCCATGAAAAATGCTACTGACAATGCTCAAGAATTAATTTACAATTTAATATTGCAACGAAATAAGCTGCGACAAGAAAAAATTACTTATGAATTACTTGATATGATAACTGCAAAAGAATTAGTAGAAAAAAATTAAAGTTAAATTAACTATTTTAAAATAACTAGTTAATAATAAATTATATGAATGAGGGTAAAGTTACTTCTATAAGAGGAGTTGTTGTTGATGTCGAATTTCCTTTAGAGGAGACGCCGAAGATTTTTGACGCTTTAATTGTTAAGGAAAAAAAACTTATTTTGGAAGTGGAAATGATTTTAGAGCCTGGCTTGGTAAGAACTTTAGCTATGGGAAGCACCTTTGGATTAAAAAGAGGCATGAAAGTTGTTAACAGCGGAAAACCAATTGAAGTACCAGTTGGGGAAGAAACCCTAGGTCGAATATTTAATGTCTTAGGAAACCCCATCGATAACGCTGGTCCATTAAAATATAGAAAAAAAAGAGCAATTCACCAAAAAGCTCCGTTATTAATTAAGCAAGCAGTTAAAAATGAGGTATTTGAGACAGGTTTAAAAGTTATCGACTTACTTGTTCCATTTGTAAAAGGTGGTAAAGTGGCGATATTTGGAGGTGCAGGAGTTGGCAAGACAGTATTGATTCAAGAGCTAATTCATAATGTTGCCAAAGCCCATGGTGGTGTTTCAGTTTTTTGTGGAGTAGGAGAGCGCAGTCGAGAAGGAAATGATCTGTGGTTAGAAATGAAAGCATCAAAAGTAATTGATAAAACAGCTTTGGTTTTTGGACAAATGAATGAACCTCCAGGTAACAGACTACGTGTTGCATTAACAGGAGTTACTATGGCAGAGTACTTTAGAGATGAAAAAAGGATGGATGTTTTGTTTTTTATTGATAACATATTTAGATTTGCCCAAGCAGGAAGCGAAGTTTCTGCTTTATTAGGTCGCATTCCTTCGGCTGTTGGTTATCAACCAACCCTTGCATCAGAAATGTCCGCCTTGGAGGAAAGAATTACTTCAACTAATAAAGGATCAATAACCTCAATTCAAGCAGTTTATGTACCCGCTGATGATTTTACCGATCCAGCTCCTGTTGCAACATTTTCTCATCTTGACGCATCTATATCACTTGAAAGATCATTAGCTGAACAAGGTCTTTACCCTGCAATTGATCCTTTAACTTCAAAATCACGCGCTCTTGATCCAGAAATAGTCGGTGAAGAACATTACAACACTGCTCAAGCAGTCTTAAAAACATTACAACGTTATAAAGATCTTCAGGACATTATTGCGATTTTAGGAATAGAAGAGTTATCTGATGAAGATAAATTAATTGTCTCTCGAGCTAGAAAAATACAACGTTTTCTTACTCAGCCGATGGCAGTAGCAGAAACATATACTGGTAGACCAGGCAAATATGTTTCCATTGAAGAAACGGTACGTGGCTTTAGGGAAATTCTTGAAGGAAAACACGATAATAAAAGTGAAATGGCTTTTTATATGGTTGGAACAATAGATGAGGTAAAATAAAAAAACAAAATTCCCATATTTAGTATGGATATTTTACAACTTAAAATTATTACACCTAAAAAAGTCATTTTTGATGAAAAGATTTACTCATTAACGGCACCCACCCTTGATGGGGAAATTACAATTTTACCTCATCATATTACTTTAATCACAATGTTGGTTGAGGGAATTATTAAAATTAAAAGGTTAACTGGTGAAGATTATTTAGCTATAGGAGGCGGTTACTTGGAAACTGATGGTTTTAACGTTAATATTCTTGTATCAAGCGCTTATGGTCAAGAAAGCATCAATCAAAAATTGATTGAAAAAGCAATTGAGGAAGCAAGTATGATTTTAAGAAAATCTGAGGATAAACAACAAAGATTAGAAGCAGCTGCGTTACTTCGTCGTTCACTTATTGATATGAAACTTTTGAGAAAGAAAAAGCGAATAGCAGTAAATATATAAATTTACTTCAAAACTATAATAAAAATTGCCTATCAAATTGTTCCTTATTAAATTAGCAAAAAATTAATAATGAAGTTAATAATTGTTGAATCACCAACTAAAGCTAGAACTTTTAACCGTCTTCTTAAAGGTAAAGATTATTTTGTTTTTGCAACAATGGGTCATATTCGCGATCTTCCTCAGGAAAAGCTAGCTATTAATTACAGAAAAAAATTTCAACCAACTTTTCAGATTATTAAAAATAAAGATAAAATTGTAAAAAAAATAGAAGAGTTAGCAAAAAAAAACCAACAGATAATTTTAGCTACCGATCCTGATCGAGAGGGTGAATCAATTAGTTATCATGTTGCCTATGTTCTAGGTTTTGTCGAAGAAAATTGGCCGGATTTCAAAATAAAAGAAAAAATTTCAAAAGGCGATTATTTTTTAACATTAAAAAGAATTATTTTTCATGAAATAACTGAGGTTGCACTAAATCAGGCTTTAAGCAATCCGCAGTCTCTAAGAATAAATTTAATTAAAGCTCAACAAACAAGACGAATACTCGATCGAATTGTTGGTTATGAGCTTTCCCCATTACTTTGGAAAAAAATTGGCAAAAATTGGTTATCTGCTGGTCGTGTTCAGACATTAGCTTTAAGATTAATTGTTGAAAGAGAAAAAGAAATTAAAAAATTTAAAAAAGATGAATATTATCAATTAATAGCTACTTTTACAAATGAAAAAAAAGGAGAAATCCCTGAAATTAAAGCTCCATTAGTTGCCAAAGGTAATTTATTTTATGAAGAAAAAAATACTCTCAATCTTTTTGCTGGTGAATATCAATACTCAAAAACTAGCATTAACAATAAAAATTTGCAAGAAATAAAAGATGACCTATCAAATGACAAATTTAAAATTTTTGAAGTTAAAGAAGAAATTCAAGACCGATATCCACCACCGCCATTTACAACTTCACTGTTACAACAGGAAGCATTCAGAAAATTTAATTTTTCCTCGAAGCAAACAATGAGATTAGCACAGGATTTGTATGAAAAAGGTTTAATCACCTACCACCGTACTGATTCTTTTTTTCTTTCATCATCGTTTGTTTTTGCCGCCAAAAATTATATAAAAAAGAATTTTGGTAATGAATATGAATTGGATAAACCTAGAAGTTACAAAACAAAATCAAAATTAGCTCAAGAAGCTCACGAGGCAATACGACCGACTTATTTAAATAACGAAAATAAAAAAAATTTAACTAGTAATCACCGGCGTCTTTATCAACTAATTTTTGAAAGGGCAATTGCCACTCAAATGAAAGAAGCAAAGGTAAAAGTATTTAAAATTTTTATAAAAAGTGAAAAAGGTTATTACTTTGAAACAAAAAAAGAAAAAATTATTTTTGATGGATTTTTTCGAATACTGAACCCATCCTATGTTGAAAGCATAAAGCATGATTTTTTCATTAAAAAAAAACAAAAACTAATTCTTAAAAATATTGAAGAAAAACTAAATGAAACTAAGCCACCGCCTCGTTATAACGATGCTTCTTTAATTAAGACTCTAGAAGAAAAAGGAATTGGGCGACCTTCAACTTACGCGGCAATAATTTCTCTTATTCAAGAAAAACATTACGTAGAAAAGATTAATCGTTATTTTGTCCCAACAAAATTAGGCGAGGCTATTTCAAATTATTTATCAGATGCTTTTCCTGATATTTTTGATCTAAATTTTACTGCAAAAATGGAAGATGGATTAGATGAGATAGCTAATAATAAAAAAGATATGATTGAATTGATTAATGAATTTTTTCAACCATTTAAAAAACAACTACAATATAAAAAGGAAGATGAACAGAAAATAAATATTGAAGAAGAAGTACAGGAAAAGTGTCCAAATTGCAAATCTTCTTTAGTTGTTCGTTTCTCAAAATTTGGTAAATTTTTAGCATGCAGCCAATATCCTAAGTGTGATTTTACTAAATCATTTGAAACTTATATTGAAGGAAAAAATTGTCCCCTTTGCCAGGGTAAAATTGTAGTAAGATACACTCAATCAAAGAAAAAATTTTATGGTTGTAGCAACTGGCCGAAATGTCAGTGGAAAAGTTGGACGTTAAATAATTAAAAATTTTTGAAAATGAGAAATCTTAAGTTTATTTTTGTTTCAGGCGGTGTTATTTCCGGTATTGGTAAAGGTTTTACTACTGCATCTATAGCTCTTCTATTAAAATCAGCTGGTTATAAAGTGGCGCCTATAAAGTTTGAGAATTATCTTAATATAGATGCAGGCACAATTAATCCCATTGAGCATGGCGATGTTTTTTTATGTGATGATGGAACAGAGGCAGATATGGATATCGGCAGTTACGAGAAATTTTTAGATGATAATATGAGTAAAGAAAACTTTGTTACCATGGGACAAATTTATAAAACAGTTATTGAAAAAGAAAGAAGATTTGAATTTGAAGGTGAGGATGTTGAAGCTATTCCCCATATTACCGATGAAATAATAAAAAGAATTTATCACTTAGCTAATATTAAAAAACCTCAAATTGTCATTATTGAATTAGGAGGCACTGCTGGTGAGTATCAAAATATTTTATATTATGAGGCCTCAAGAATTTTAACCTTTAAAAATCCAGGTGATGTTATTCATATCCATGTTAGTTATGTGCCAACACCTAAACATTTAGGCGAACCAAAAACAAAACCGACTCAACTTTCAGTAAAAACCCTTAATTCAATGGGAATTCAACCTGATATTATTATTGCCCGCAGTGAAAATTATCTTGACCAAAGGCGACAAGATCGTTTTGCTCTTTTTTGTAATTTAAAGCCAGAAATGATTATTAGTAACCCCGATCTCTCAACTGTTTATGAAATTCCCTTGATCCTTGCAAAACAGGAATTGGAAATAAAAATATTAAAAAAGTTAAATTTAAAGCCAAAAAAAGCCGATCTTAAAAAATGGGAAGAGTTAATTAAATTAATAAAGAAACCTAAGAAAAGCAAGATAAAAATTGCCATTGTTGGAAAATACTTTGGTACCGGAGATTATCAACTTCGCGATTCTTACGCTGCTTTATTTGATGCCATTGATCATGCCAGTTGGCATCTTGAAACGCATGTGGATACAGTTTGGATTGATGCTGAAAGAGTAGAAAAAATGGGTTCAGAAATTATTGGTAATCCTAATGGAATTATTGTTCCTATCGGTTGGGGGGCAAGAGGAGCAGAAGGTATGATTATGGCAGCTTCATACGCACTAAAGAAAAGAATTCCCTACTTAGGTTTGTGTTATGGGATGCAACTGGCAGTCGTTGCTTTTGCTCGAGAAGTTTTAGGATGGAAGGAGGCAAATACTACTGAAAATGACCCGTTAACAAAATATCCTGTTATTTATCTTATTCCCAGTCAAAGAGAGTTTATAGAAAGAAGGGCTTACGGTGGAACAATGAGATTGGGAAAATGGGAGGCTAAAGTTAAAAAAGGAACATTGGCTTATGCTATCTATAAAAAAAATTTAATTTCTGAACGGCACCGCCATCGATATGAAGTAAATAACAAATACATTCCATACCTAGAAAAAAAAGGTTTGATAGTAAGTGCTCGCTCTAAGGTAGAAAACCTAACAGAAATGATTGAATTGCCTAAAAGTCTTCATCCATTTTATTTTGGTATTCAGGGACACCCTGAATATAAAACAAGACCTTTAAAACCACATCCGGTTTTTGTAGAATTTATTAAAACTTGTAAAATGAGTAATTTAAAGTTATAATAATATAATATGGCAAATCATTTTAAATACAAAGACAATTTTTATTCTATAGGTGATACTGTTTCAATTCATTTTAAGATCAAAGAGGGTGATAAACAAAAAAATCAAATATTTAAAGGTATTTTGATTAAAATTAAGGGCAATGATGACGTCAATCGAATGCTTACAATCAGAAGAATATCCCACTCAGGTTTAGGGGTAGAAAGAATTTTTCCTTTAAATTCACCTTTATTAACTGATATAAAACTAATTAAAAAAAGTGCCTATTCTAAAGCAAAGGCTTATTTTATCCGTAATCTCACTGAGTCGCAAATTAGAAAAAAACTATACTCTTAAAAAATGCCCCACCACCAACAAATAGGACAAATTGGTGAAGAGATAGCTTCATCTTTTTTAAAAGAAAAAGGTTTTCAAATTATTGACCGTCATGCTACCTCCCGTTGGAGGGAGATAGATATAATTGCCAAGAAAAATGATAATAAAATTTTTTTTATTGAAGTGAAAACAAGAGTTGGTGACAGAAAAGGTAGACCCTATGAGGCAATAACTTTTTTCAAAATAAAAAAATTAAAACGCGCTATCCAATATTATCTCTTGAAAAATGATTTAAAAAATTATAAGCTGTCATTAGGAGTTATATCTATTATTTTAGATAAAAAGTTAAACATTAAAGACTTGAAATTTTTTGACAGTGTGGTAATTTAATACAAATAAAAAGTAAAATCTCTTTGATTAGATCAATTATTTGTTCGTTAATAATTTAGAATAAAGGGGGTGATAAATAATGTTTGAATTGATAAACTCGATTTTAAGTAAATTTTGGCTTAGATTAATTAATTTTTTGCCTGACCTTTTTGCAGGTTTATTAATTCTTATTTTAGGTTTTGTTTTTGCTGGTATCTTAAGAAAACTTATTATTACTGTTCTTAATTTTTTGAAGATTGATAGTCTCTTACCAAAAGCTAAACTATTAGAAAAAAGAGAGGTTAAACTCTGGGAAGAAATAATTGCTGAAACAGTCAAGTGGACAATAGTAATCTTATTTCTTATCCCTACCCTTGAAATTTGGGGTTTGTCAAGGGCAACATCTGTAATAAATCAATTTTTATTCTATTTACCAAACGTCATCATTGCTGCAATCGTGGCCTTTCTGGGGATTGTTATTTCCAATCTTGTTGCTGATGTAGTTAAGCATAGCATTACCACTTTAAGAGCTACCTCTGCCGCCTCAATAGCTGTTGCCGCCAAATCAACAGTTCTTTTTTTTACGGCTCTTATAGCACTAAATCAGTTAGGTGTTGCCCAAGATTTAATTAGAATTTTATTTACCGGAATAGTAGCGATGTTAGCTTTAGCTGGAGGTTTAGCTTTTGGTTTAGGTGGTAAAGATGCAGCTAAAGAAATAATCGACCAATTGAAGAAAAAAATTGCCTAAGATATAATAATTAATTTAAGTGATTGATTTTAAGGCGCGTTCGTCTAGCGGCCTAGGACGGATGCTTTTCAGGCATCAAATCACCGGTTCGAATCCGGTACGCGCCACCTTTTATTTTCAGTATTAAGAACTTGACCCTCAAGTAAAAATTTTCTTGCCTATTTTTTGATTCATTAATCACGTTAAACATATTACTTAAGAAAAAGTAAAAAAATTAATGTTAATCAAGATGGAAATTTATGACTAATCTTTGTTATAATTTTCAATTTGATATGTTTAGTTTAACCTCTAGCTTTCTACCTACAGGAGATCAACCTCAAGCAATTGAAAGATTGGTTAGGGGAGTAAAAATCAAATTAAAAAATCAAGTTCTTCTTGGAGTGACCGGTTCAGGAAAAACTTTTACTATGGCTAATATCATTAAAAATTTAGAAATGCCAGCATTAATTATTTCCCATAATAAAACTCTAGCTGGTCAACTTTATCAGGAAATGAGGGAGTTTTTTCCAAAAAATGCTGTTTCTTATTTTGTTTCATATTATGATTATTATCAGCCTGAGGCCTATATACCACAAACTGATACTTACATTGAAAAAGAAGCACAAATAAATGAATTAATTGACAAACTTCGATTGCAAACTACAACTAATATTTTAACTAGAAGGGATGTAATTGTTGTTGCTTCAGTCTCATGTATATACAATATAGGTTCACCATTAGAGTATGGTAGATTCATTCTTGAGCTTAAAAATGGAAAAAAAGTAAAAATGGAAGATATTATTCACCGGCTTGCTCAACTTCAATACGAGAGAAGCGAATTTGATTTTAAACGAGGCACATTTAGAGTAAGGGGTGACTGTGTAGATATTTATCCTGCTTATGAAGACTACTGTTATAGAATATGTATAAGAAGTAACATAATTGAAAACATTAAGCAATTTGATCCATTAACTGGCAAATTAATGAAAAACGCAACCTGCGAAGAAAATATAAAAAAAGTATTAATATACCCTGCTAAACATTATATGACAGACCCAAAAACTTTTGAAGAGGCGGAAGCTAAAATTCGTCAGGATTTGGTAATAGAATCGAATGATCTTAAAAAGAGTGGAAAAATTTTAGAAGCTCAAAGATTAGTTAGACGTGTTAATTATGATTTGGAAATGATAAAGGAGGTTGGTTATGTCAATGGAATTGAAAATTATTCTCGGTATTTCGATGGTCGCAAGCCTGGTGATCCTCCCTTTTCATTACTTGATTACTTTAGGAAATCCTATGGTGACGAATGGTTACTTTTTATTGATGAAAGTCACATGACAATTCCTCAAATTAGGGGGATGTATAATGGTGATTTTTCGCGTAAGAAAGTATTAGTAGAATTTGGCTTTAGACTAAAATCAGCCTTTGACAATCGGCCATTGAAATTTGAAGAGTTCTACCCGATTCCGTCACACATAATTTATGTTTCAGCAACCCCTGATAGTTGGGAGATTGAAATGTCAGTAAACGAAATAAAAAATTTAAAAAAAATAAAAAAAATTCAAATCTTACCACATGATGGAGTTGTTGAGCAGCTAATTAGACCCACAGGTATACCCGATCCAAAAGTTATAATAAAACCTGCAGAAAATGAAGTTGAAGATTTACTCATTGAAATAAAAAAACGTATTAAAAAAAAAGAAAAAATTTTAGTTACAACCTTAACTAAAAGAATTGCTGAAGATTTAACTTCTTACCTTAAAGAAAGAAAGATCAAAGCTGA
>CALLVF010000067.1 GCA_938010745.1 uncultured Patescibacteria group bacterium
CAAAATTAAAAATTACAATTAAAATTAAAATATTATAAACCGGATAAAAGAAAGCATCAAATAAATATTAATTTTTCGTAAAAGTAAAGAAGAGAAAAAAAGTAAAAGAAAAAAATCTGGTAAAGATTTTTGCATATACGGCTAATAAAATTCTTAAAAAATCCAATTTTTGATAAACAAACTGTTTGATTTTGATTTCATTGTTTTTTAAGTTAGGAAAATTTCCAGATTATAAACATTAAAAAAATTTTAGCAGCAAAAGAAAGTGATAATTCATTAATAATTACCTCAGGAAAAATTAAGGTAGATTAATTAAAAGATTAATTTTTAATTGGTTATAAAATTTGAGAAAAACAGATTATCAATAGTCTTTTTTAAGATTAAAAATAAAAATTTTGAGAAAAAAAGTAAAAGCTGACTTTAATATTACTTGCGGCTAATAAATATAGCCTAATTTTTTTGTTTTTTACTTAATAAATACTATTGCTTGATTTTTCTTTTGATGCCTGCCAAATTAAGATTAAAGAGCTCAAAAACAAGATTAAAGCTGCACCTTTGCCAAATTTTTTTCCTTTTTCTATTCTTCCCTCAACAATTTTTTTCCATTTATTATTTATCTCATTATGGGTAGTGTAAATGTTTTTAAATAATTCAATTTCTTTTTGGGAAAGTGAAGCATTTTCACCTTGATCAATTTTTTTATTGCTTTCATCAACAATTTCACCAACACTTTTGTCCAAAAAATTTTCAATATTTTCTGCTTTGACACCAAAAACTTGTTCCAAAAAATTTTCAAGATCTTCTGCTTTGACACCAAATAGTTGTTCCAAAAAAGAGATTGTCTTTGGTTCTTCTTTTTTATCTTGTTCAGTTGTTGTATCGGGTTTTTCGGTTGCCTCTTTTTGCCTTTGCTTAGCTGTTTCCTCAATTTCTCTTTTTTGTTCTTTAGGTAGTCTTTTAAAACTTTTTTCTAAAATTTTTCTTAATGTTAAAGGATCATTACTTGAAAAAGCATCAGGATCCAACACTTTAAATATTTCCTCAATTGTTTTGCCATCAAGGATTATTGGCATACTACCTTGATTTTCCAAAAAGAGCTCATAATATCTTATTTGTGCTCGGGTTAATGGGTCTTGAATTTTGAAGTAATCAATTTTACCATTGGTTCTTGGTATATTGGAATTTGAAAGAATTTGTTTTACTTGTTCCAATGTAGAATTAGCGGGGAGGCCTAAGACTTCAACTAAAATTTTTGGGGTGATATAGCCTAAATTTTCGGCAATATTAGTTAACTCCTGATAGGTAGGGGTTTCATCAATGGAGGCTTTTAATAATTTTCTCATTTTTACTGCCGTTTCATGATCACATCCTAAAAGAAATTGTAAAGAAAGTTCAATGTTGGTTTTTTCCAGCTCATCAATAGATAAGGGGGTAGGAGGGTTTTCAGAAGTTGTTGCTGGCTCATTAGAATCTGTCTGGGCTTTTTCGATGCGCACTTTACAGTCTTCAGTTAAGAAAAAATTTACCGGCACTTCTTTTTCAGCGCCATCTTCTCCAACAATAATTTCAAATACCTGGTAAGAATTACCATCTCTTATAATTCTTATTCTTTTCTCCCCTTCAGTCATTTGATAATAAATATCGTGAGTATATTCGGTTTTTCCGTTTATTAAATCTAATAAATTTAAAGCAATTCCTTGTTCTCTTTTCCTAATTCTTTTTTGCTCATCAGTTTCTGCGGTAGTTGATTGAGTTTGTTCAGGTGATTGCTTAGCCAATCTTTCAAATTTTACTTTTAAAGCATCTCTGATTCGCTGACGATGAAGATTAGATTCTGGAGATCCTAAATTAACGCTTTCTATGGGAGTTTTTCCTTCGCTCATTTTTCTTATTTTCCCACTTTTAACTTTTAGCTTATATCATACTTGAATTATAAAAAAACTTCAAATATGATTAAATTATGGCAGATGAGCAGCAGCAACAACCAGCGGAAAAGCCTAATTTGATAACAGGGATTACAGGAGGAGAAAATCTAGCTACCTCACCTGTTGTCCATTCCGCAACTTCTTCAGTTGGAACCGGTGAAGCCGGATCACAAATTTTATGGTCAACGATTCTTCAAAAAGTTCCTCCTGACCTTGCGTTATCAGCAAGAGGCTTCCACAGAATAAAAGAGACAAAAGCTTTAGAGGCAAGGGTCCAAGAAGAAACAATTGCTGTAGCCAAAGAGGCTTTGTTTAGGTCTTTGGTAATCATGGAGCTTTATGGAAAGGATAGTATGCCTGATTTTGTTTCAGAGACAAGTAGAATTTTACTAAATAAGGATTTTTTAAGATCAATTGGCTATTCAAGGGATCAACTGGAAAATATTGCTGATCAGCAGCAACGATTACAAACTTATCAGCAAGTGGTTGAAAGATTTTTTGAAAAAAATCAGGATGCAGCGATAATTTTAGGTGTTTATTTTTCCGCTCAAGAGTGGCAGCTTATAAAAGGGGCTTTTACTGTTAACAAAAATTCTATTGAAGGAAAAGAAGTTAAACCCCTTGAGCCAAAATATACTTTAGGAAGAAGAAGATTAATTATTAATCCTGATGGGACAATTAAAGCCGAGGCAGAATTATCTCACCTACAAACTTATGAGTAATATCTCAAAATGGTAGAAGAAAAAAATAGGCAAATACAGTGGCCTTGGCGATGGTTGAAAAAAGAGAGGCCAATGAGCAAAAAGGCTTTTGAGAGGATGCAAAAAGTAAAAGAAAGAGTTTATGAAATTACAATTGGATTTCAGGGTAATCCAGGTGAAGTTGTTCAAAAATATTTAGAAAAATTAGGTATTCCGTTAAAACCAGAAGAAGGGATAACCCAAGAGTATGTTTTTGAGAGGCTCAAAGATGTAAGCGCCGTTTTAAATGATTTACTTTCTGCAACGGGTGTTCCAGCAGAAACTAGATTAGCTAGTATAAATGAATTTATTTTTGCAGAAAGCACGCCAACAGAAAATCCAATTTTAAATTCTTTAATAACATCTTCAGAAGCAGATGCTCAAACAAACTTTTTTAAAAATATTCAAGATAAAGTTACTACCCGCGCTAAAGAAGAATTGGAAAGGGTTAAACAAAGTCTAAAACAAAGTCAGAGAGAGTCCTCAAGAGCGGTTTTAGAAAGGAAAAAAGGGGAGTTGGAAGAGGAGCTTGCAAAAAAAATAAAAGAGGAAAAAGCAGAAGAGGGTAGAGTTTTATTGAATACAGCTACAATAAAAATAGAACTAGCAAGATTTCCTTTTTTTACAACTGATGAAAAGAAAAAGTTGGGATTAATAAGCGACGATGATGGACAGCAACCTGAATTAAGAAATCCAGAGGAGTTTTTGGAAGAATGGCAAAGGACATTAGATGAGAGAGAGATTGAAATTGCCGGGTATTCTGATGAACCAACATTGAGAGCGGAGATATCAGAATTAAGAAAACAACTTATCGAAGCAACAAGAGCTCAAACTGTAAAAGATAGTGAAGGAAATATAATAACGATAAATCCAGCATCTCCTGATGCAATAGCACAAATTACCACTCCTTTAGGTGATAAACAGACACAATTGGCAAATTTAATTAGAGCAAGACAAGAAAGGGAAAGAATAAAAAGGCAAATAGCACATCTAACAACAACATTGGAGAGGGAATTAACTATCAAAGGCCAAACAAAGAGAGTAAAAGAATGGTTAGAAGAGTTAAGGAAAGAAGGTAAAGAAGGTCGAGATAGTGAGTCAGCAGAAAGAAAGATTGCAGATATAGAGAAAGAGTTGGCGGAGGTTTCTGTAGTTTTAGATTATTTTTCACAAGAGGGTTTGCAGAGAAGAATGCAAAGAAGAGCTGAAGCAGCGAATTTTGATGATGAAGATTTCGATATTAACAGGATTTTTGCTTTAAATCCTAAGTTAAGAGAATTGTTTAATCCAGATAATATATCAGATGATCAACAATTAAAAGCTCTGCAGAATTTATATATTCTTTTTGGTGAGGATTTTCTTTATCCTTTAGATCCAAATTCAGAAAAAGTGAGATTGATTAGAATTTTTTTAGCCAATCATTCAAATATCCTAATAGCAGATAAAAATGAGTTAGATAAAATAATTAGAAATATTGAGTTAGGATTATTGGAAGGTAATACTTTAAACGACCAAAGGCAATCATCAACCACTCGAAAACCCGGCAAACAAGGGTTACAAACACAAGCTCAACCACCAACTGATGTCGGTCAATCAGCCAATAACAGTTCTTAACTTTTAAAATGATATACAACAAAAAAAGCCTTATATATCAACTTGGTAAAATTTTAGGATTTGACGATTATTATCTTAAAGATTTAGAGGATCAATACAAGAAAGCAAATGAGAGAGAAAAGTATGAAATTATGGATGTTTTATGGAAAAATTTTTTTGATCTTTATGAAATATTAACTGCTTCAAAATATGGTCAATTTTTAAAAGAGGTGGCTTTGGGGAGAAGAAAATTAACATCAAATATGTATCAGCAGGCACAAGAGGAAGTAAAAACTTATTTTCAAAAAATTTTAACTGGTGAGTTGGAGGATGAGGAAAAGTTAAATCAAATAAGAGAAAAAATTAGTCAGTTAATAAGACTAACTAATAATTAAAAAAATCATGCCGGTAATTTTAATTTCAAATATAAAATATCAAATTTCTATCTACTTTTTAAGATTTGCTAATTAACTTTCAATCTTTAAACTTTTTAATAGCAGAGGACAAATTATAAAAAATTTATCAAGTCTTTGATCCTTATAAAGTAGCAAGTTAGGAATGAAGATCAGAATTAAGTATCAAAAACTAGAAATTTTAAATCTCGAGTTTACTTTTCTTCCTTTACTCCCAAAAGTCTTAATACCACTTCTTTTTTATATCTTCTATCACCTCGAGAGTTAATTCTTATCGCTGGCAATTTTCCCGATTTTCCCCATCTCTTAATTGTTAAAGGAGATACTCGCAAAAGTTCTGCTACCTCTTTGATAGTTAAAAGATCTGGAAGATTGTCAAGTGATATTTTTTTAGGTGTTTTGGGTGAGTCTGACATGGTTTGAATTATAGAATTTGATTGCATCTTTGTCAACTTTTTATCATAAATGTGCCTCTTAATTTTTTGGTTTGCTTTTGAGATTAAATTTTTATCATTGTTAATTAATTGGCTGTATTTTTTTATTATAAACATTTATTATTTTTTATCATCAAGGTTTTAAATTAAAAAATACTTTATATTTTATTGACATTAAATTCTTCTCTATGTAACATTTATTTTAGTGATTTTTTTTAAAAAACTGTTAAAAGCTTATTAAGTTTTTTTATAATAGAACAAAATTAATTTTAGTATAATAATGAAATTTTTTTTTGAATTAATCAAAAAACATCCATTGCGCGTTGGTGCTATTTTAATAACTTTAATAATTTCTTTAATTTTTTTATCTTACTACATAAACAAAAATCTTTATAAATCAAAAGCATACTATGTAGGAGAGCCTATAGTCGCTTTTAAAAGATGGAGATTACTTAAAGGTTCAACTTACGATAGTCCAAAAATTCAAGTAAATGATTCATATCTTCCCAGTAATCCTTCCACTACCTTTTTTTCTTCTCTTATTACTCGCAACTGGCCAGCCAACGAGGCAAATCAAAGCCAATGGACAGATTTTGT
>CALLVF010000068.1 GCA_938010745.1 uncultured Patescibacteria group bacterium
TTTTTAATTATCCCAAAATTATAGTTATTCCAAAAAAATTCCTGGTTATTTTCAAGAATTTTTTTGCTAATTAAAAAATTTAATTCATTCCAATTATTCTTGCTTATGTAATTGAACCTAATCCCCCCTCCTAAATCTAAACTGTCTATATTAAATCCCATATTCAAACCGTCAATGGATAAGCTTATGACTTTTTTTAGATATTCTCTTTTTAATTCTTCTGAGGTTGAATCAATATGGAAACTTAAGCCTTTAAAATATTTCCTTTGATTTTGTTTTTTTAATTTTTTAAAGATTTCAGGAATTATTTCTTCATCAATTCCAAATCTTGTTTTTCTAAGATTGTTAAATTTTTCAGTTTTTATGTTGCCTAATCTAATAAAAAAGCCAATTTTTATGTTTTCTTTAATCAAAAAAGTTAATTGTTCTTCTGAGTTAATGACTAAATAAACTTTAATTTTTAAGTTTTTAAATTTTTTCAAAATTGCCAATATTTTCTTCAAATTTCCAGGGTAGTTAACAATTATTTGTTTAGGATTGTTTTTAAAAGCTAAATTAGTTTCAAAGGGGGATGAGCTTTCAACTGGCAAAAGTTTACTTATAAAACTAACCAAAAATGGTGCGTTGTTGGCTTTCATTGAGTAAAATAATTCGAAATTATTTATTTTTACTGATTTTAAGAAACCCAATATTTTTTCAATTTGATCATTTAATTTTTTTAAAAATATCAAGTTAAAGGGCTGATCTACTTGTTTTTCCAGTTTAAAAAGCCAAATTTTTTTTTGTTCTAAAAAATTTAAAGTATTTTTATTTATTAACGGTGGAAAATACATTAGAATTTAAATTCTTCATCAACTTGACAACTTAAATCACCAAAAGCTCTTTTTACATAGTCTAGCTGAATATATTTTTTATGAAGGGTGATCAGTTGTTTCAACTTTTCATTTTGATCGACCTTAATTTTTTTAATTTCTTCTTTAACTTTTTCAAGAAAATTTATAACTTTCTTGTCTTTTAAAACATCTTCAACTTTGATTAATCTTTTTGAGAGTTTATTGATTGCGGAATTGTATTCAAGAATTAAAAAGTCTTCAAGATAATTCTTGGCAAAATTTAAATCATCAACATTAATGACTTTATTAAGAATGGGCTTAACTATTATTTTATAATCTGTTTTTTTCAATTCTGATATGTATTTATTGTAAACTGAAATAGATTCAAGATTTGGTTCAACGATAAAAAAATGTAAATCAAACTGAAGGAAAAGTGAATTTGCAATACTGTCAATGCCAGCAACCATATCAGCGATTAATAATTCTTTGTTTTTTAATTTTGAATGAGAAAGGATATTTTCTAAAATGCTTAAATTGGTGTGATAGCAGCTTAATCCTGCCGTTTCTCCTTGGTATGAACCAACGCAAAATAGGTAAAGGTTAGGTTTTATTTCTTTTGAAAAATTACTCAAGATGAAATTTTCTTTTTCCAACGTAAAAAAATTTGATCCTTTTCCTGGTGGAGTTGTTTTTACGTACTTTTTAGGATCAATTCTTGGGTTATTTCCTGCTAAAAAAGTTCTGATTTTTTTAATATTTTCTAAATTGGAGAGATAAAGATTTTCCGGAAAATTGACTCTAAAAATACTTTTTATGTGAACATTTATATCAGCATCAAAAATACAAACTTTAAAATTTTTCAAAGAGAAATAGATTGAAATTAAAGAAGTAATTGTTGATTTACCCGCTCCTCCTTTACCAATAATGCTAATTTTCATGTAAATTATTATATGCAACATTGTTGCATTTGTCAATAGAGTTTGTTATAATCATTTTATGAAAGTTCAATACGTTGAAATATCTAAACTAAAACCTCATGAAAAAATATCTAGAAAAAGGCTGGCTGATTTGACTTTTCAACTAAAAAAAGAAAAGCTATTAAGAAAGCCTATTATTGTTGAAAGAGATAACTTTATAATTCTTGATGGACATCATCGTGTTGAATATTTTAAAAAAAATAAAATTAAAAAAATACCTGCTATTTTGGTAGACTATGATAAAATTAAAGTCTTACCTAGAAGAAAAAAATATTGTAATTTAGACATTAAAAAACTAGTCACGAAATACGCTTTAGAAGGAAAAGTTCTTCCTTACAAAACTACAAAACATATTTTGTCAAAGGAAAAGACAATTAATATAAATTTTAAAATTATCCATGAATAAAAGAAAAAGAAAAGGTTTTTTAGTCAAAGTTATTGAGTCGTACAAAAATTACTTTTCTCTTGATGACATTAAAAGTAAAGTAAGGGGCCCCAATTTGAATATAAACAGAGTGACAATTTATCGAAATTTAAAGAAATTATTAGCTGAGGGAAAAATTAAAGAGGTGGTTATAGGAAGAAATAAGATTTATTATGAGCTTGTAGGCAGTGGCTTAGAAAATAATCATCATCACCATATTATTTGTTTATCCTGCCGTAATATAATTGATTTTAAATTTGGAATATTTGAATTTTTATTAAAAATATTTGAATTTTTTTACAATCGAATATATCATTTTAAAGTAAAATTTCATAACTTAGATTTTTATGGCTGTTGCCAAAAATGCTATAATAAAATTAATTAATTATTTTTCTTAGTTGATTTAAAATTCCGCTTGGTTTAAGTCACTGCCTGCTTTAAAAAGCGGGTGGGAAGACTTATTTAATCTGGGAACGCCGGTGAAAATCCGGGGCTGTGCCGCAGCGGTAAGCATGCTTTTTATTAAAAAAAGCATGTCAAGCCCGAAGACCGACCAAGCGCCTCTACCCCGAGCAGGGAAAATATATGGGTGTTTTTTTAGAAAGACCAGTTTTAAATACTGTCGATCAAATTTTTTCTTCTCCTGAAGGTAATCATTTAAGGTATGAAATTGATTACCAAAGTTTTTTAAACTGGTGGAGGAACAATCAAGAACGCTTTAATAGTCTTTCTTTTAGAATTGACAATCAAGTAAATTTATTTTCAGAGCAGCTTAAAAAAGGCGGAATTGCCACTGCTTTAGATCAGTTGCGGATGGATATATATGGTTATTATTTGGAATATATTCGCCAGGAAGGAATTATCCCCTTTTCTTTAAAAATTAATTCTTCTGGACAAGTGGTTGGTGAATTTTATGGTGATAAAACAATTGTAGAAGTGGTTGATCCCAAAGAGAGAGGGGGAGCGGTATTGGAGGCGATGATTGATTTGCAAGAAAGATTAAAAAATTTAGATAAGAATGAAGTTATTTTTAGAATTTCTCCATCTGGTTGGACGGGTCTGGGTTATGAATATACCGAAACCCAGACTCAGGTTTTGTGGAGAGACAAAGATAAATTTCGTGGTTTAACAATAAGAACCCAAATTGAACTCAAGCAAATTTTATCACTCATATCCTCACTTGGCGTGGAAATTCCTCAACATTTAAATGATCAAAAAGAAATTATAAAGTGGATTACTTCTTTGAATATTACTCTCCCCTACCCAATTGAAGAGTTTATTCAATGGTTAATGGAGGCAGTGAATAATCAAGATCATCAAGGAAGAGATTTAAAAAGACAAATGAACAATTGGTTAGAAAAAGATTCAGATTTTAGGCGCTTTGATGATATTGCCAGTTTAGTTAATTTTTTAGAGGCAAGAATTAAAAATTTGGTTAACAGAAGTAATTCTCTTGAGGAAATAAGAGAAAAACTGCCAAGTTTAATTAGTTTTGTTTTAATGGCGATGGCGGGTGATTTTCAAAGGGAGAAAGGAGATTATGATCAAGGACAAATTATTATTGATTCCTCCACAAGATTCTTGCCAACTGCCAATTATGATAAAGTTTTTAATTATTTGCAATCATTGCCGGGATGCGCCGGGGGTGGTAACGTTAGTGGCGATTTTGTTTTAACTTCTTTTGGAACAAGAGCGGTAGTTGAAAATGATAAATATGGTTCAAGAGAGTTTGACTGCCCTCATTGTGGAGAAAAAGTACTTCGACCTAAAGATGTCCTTTTGGAAAAATGTCCTCACTGTGGTGGAGATGTTAGATGTTAAAAACTTTACCTTTTTTTCGAAAGCGGTTTTTGCATAAAATTATTTCTCAATTAAACTTTCAACTCTATTTTTCGCCTGCGCCAAAAGTTGTATTGCTTTTTTACGGGCTTTGTGAGTGAGTCAAAGATTTTTTATTATAAAATACCAAATCAACCCAATTTTTAAAAAATTATTCTTGAACTCTTTGGTTTGCAAATTAAATAATTTCACATCATTTTATCCATTCGTCAGAAAACGCTTTTTCTAATATTGATTTTTTAAGTTCCTCTAAATCTTTCAGTTGTTCTTCTTGAAGTTTTTTTAATTTTTCCACTTTTTCTTGTAAACTATTCAAATAAGCATCAATCTTTTTTTTAGGGAAGTGGTGGGAGGGGGATTTCAATCTTTGAAATGCTTTTGCTAGCATGAAGAGTAGAAACTCCAATTGTATATTTCTTTACGGTATCTTGAATCGCTTGTTTTTGTAAAACATAAAATAAAAAATCAACAAAAAGTTATTTACTATCTTTTGGTTTTGTAATTCTAATTCCTGACGAAATAGTTCCTTCAATTCCTCTAAAAACAGTTCCAGGACTTTCATCAAAAGCCATCAAAATATCATCTTTTTTGCAAATAACCAAATTTTTACACGTGGTCCAAATTAATCTAGTTTTTTGTTTTGAAATATCGGCAACTCTAATGAATCTAATTCCTTTACCTTTAGTATTTTAGCTTCGTGACCCTGGTTCTTTTCCGCGTTGAATATAACAAATGTCAACTAATTTTTTTGTTGACCAAGGAAATTTCATAATTTTGAAACTTTCTTAATTATTTTAATATATTCTTCAGGTATTTCATTGTATTCAAGTTCTTTTGCGATGGCTCTTCCAATTCTCCATCTTTTATTTTTTTTTAACAATTTAAAAATTTTTTCTTTTAAATCTGTACTATCATCTTGTAAATCCATATTTTCAATTTCATAACCCCACTGTTCTTTCACAAAATTAATGGCTTTTTTTACTTTTTGAAGAGCATTTTCATTTAAATTCTTTGAAATCATTTCTTCAAAAGGTGGTAATATAAAAATATTCTTTTTTTTTAAGATATTTTTAAAATCATTGTCATTCGGGGGTTTTCCTAAATTTTGTAATTCTTCTTCTTTAATTAATTCGCATTCTTTTAATTTATCTAAAAATGAATTTTTATCCTTATCATTACTAACTTTATCTTCGTCAACAAGAATAATAAAAGGAGTATTAATGTTTTTTAAAAGTTTGATAAAAACCCACAGATTATCACCACGACCATTAATAACAGAAACAGAATTATAATCAAAAGAATAATTCTCTTTTTTTTGAATGCTTTCTCTACTTTTTTCAATAACTTTTCTTGAAGCTTCCGGAAAGAATCCCTCTTCGGTAGCTCCTTCTACAATTAAACAACTTTTAGCAAAAAACATTTCTTGCAGATCTCGGCCTTCTACTTCTAAAATCTTCTTTACTTTAGGAGTAAGGTTTATCTTGTACCGTTTTGTGCTATTGTTTTCTTTTCCTATTCTAATAATACTGTCTATTTGGGTTATATCAAGTAAATTCTCAGAATGTGTAGTTATTATAACTTGTGAGTATTCAGAAAGATTTTTTAAAGAAAATATCAATTGTCTCTGGCTATGGGGATGCAAACCTATTTCTGGTTCGTCAATTCCATAAATTATAAATTTTTTCTCTTCATCTCTAATATATTTTGCCATAACTCTGAATAATGAAATAATAATCAGATTTTGAGTGCCTAAACCTTTCTTGGAAACTTCGGTAAGATAACCATCATCTATTAAAATTTTCATTTCATTTAAAATATCTGAGTATTTAGTGGAAACAGGGGAAAAAGATATATTTTTGAGATCTGTTTGATCTTTAAAGATTGTAATCAGAGCTTTAACTATATCTTGAACTTCTGGAATTTCTGAAAGTGTTTTCTTAATTGAATTAATTTCTTGAATAACTTCATTTAATTTATCTTGAGGGGTTTTTTTAATAATTATTTCTTTAAAATATTTTAGAGGAGATTTCCATCTAATCGGGGCAATTTCCATGATATTTCTTAAAGATTTAACCCTTAGAAAAAATATTTTTTTCTCAAAATCCCAGTAATATCCAAAGGGTTTATTGTTTTTACATTGCCATTGGTTATCTTTAAAAATTTCGAAAAAACCACCCACTGCTTTTGAATATTTAAACCTTATCTTAAGTGGTAAATCAAATTCGGCATCAATCTCTTTTACTTCTTTCTCATCACCTTCAAGAGTCGCTTCAATAGCAATATCCCTGTTTTCTTTTCCATTAAAAAAATGATCTGTATTTGGTTAAAAATTTGGCAAGTAGACGTCTCCTAATAAAAGATCTATTGCATCTATTATATTTGTCTTACCCGAATTATTTGGTCCAACTAAAATATTTAAACCTTTATTAAATTCAATTATTTCGCTATCTACTGATTTAAAATTTTGTATTTTTAATTCTTTAATATAAATCATAAAACTAAATTTTCTTTTTAATTTCTTCTAAAATTTCCCTAATATAAGGTTTGATAGGTAGCAAAATAAACATCTCTCACTTTTGGCGCTTTTCCTTCAATAATTTTATCACGTGCCTCGCCTAAAGCCTTAAATTCTTCATAAGCTTGATCTCTTAATATCTCAGCTCGGTCTGTTAAATAAAGAACTTTCCTAACTTGTTTTGATTTCCACAATTTCCAAACAATCTGGGAAGCAATATAAGTTTTACCTGTGCCTGTAGCTAAAGTTAAAAGAATTATTTTTTGACCCTTTAAAACTGCTTTTATAACTTCATTGATTGCGAGCAATTGGTAATATCTCGGTTCTTTTTGTTGATCATCATACAAATTAAATAGAAATGGATCTCTGTCTGCTGGAAATTTTGAAAAATCGGGATAATTTCTATTAGTGATTTCTTGCCACCTCTTAAAAAGCTCTTCAGAAGTTGGAAATTTATCTAAAGTTTTTTGTTTGTTAGTTGAAAAATCAAATTCTTCAAATTTTTCACCATTCGTTGAATAAGCAAAATATATACCTAGAATTTGTGCTTTTTCTTTTGCATCGGAGATACCATCGGCGTAATGTTTAAAATATCGTTTCGCTTCAATAACAGCGATTGGAAAAGCATTTTTAAAAAATAAGGTATAATCGGCGAATTTTTTCTTAGCTTTCTTGGCTTCATTACCCTCAATTATTATTTTTCCTTTTTGAAAATAAAATTCTTGCTTGATATTCTCTTCCTTCCAGTTA
>CALLVF010000069.1 GCA_938010745.1 uncultured Patescibacteria group bacterium
ATTGACAGGATATTAGTAAGTTATATTTAATTTATTGCCAAGCATCGCAAACCATTCGAAAAGGGCAAAAGTCACACCAGAGACCAACGTTAGGGGGGAATTTATTTTGGCGTATTGATCTAACAATTTTAATAATTTCGCTTTTTAGTTTTTTAATATCATCCTCGGTTTTTTTTATGGAAAATTTTTTTGTTTCAGAAAGAAAATAAAAGGTTAGATTGACTTGATTTAATTTTTTTCCATATAAACCAGGATTAGTAGCGGCGTAGGCATAAAGAATAAGTTGAAGATCTTTTTTTAGTTCATTATCTTGGGGTATTTTTCCTGTTTTGTAGTCAATGATTTCAATCCCTTTTTCTTTGTATTTATCAACTCTATCAATCTTTCCAGTCAGAAAAATGTCAGAGTCAATTTTGATCTTAAAAAATTTTTCTAGATCAATAATAATTAATTTTTTGTTATGAAATTTATTGAAAAAATTTTTTAACATTTTTTCCCCTTCTTTTTTCATCTGTTTTTCGTGGCTTGAGGAATTATAACCTACAGGAATCCACTGATTTTTGTAGATTTCAAGCAGTGTTTTAAGACCAGTGTTTTTATTTTTTTTGAATTCAAGATAAAATTTTTGAAGGGTTTTGTGAATAGTATCCCCGAAAGAGGCGGCAGCTGAAGGAAGGGTGGGGATATTTAAAACAAATTGATACTTATATTGCAGCGGACAACGCTTATACGTTTCCATTTGGGTATAAGAAAGAGTGGTAATTTTCGTTTTTTGCTCTGGTATTTTTTCTTCATTTTTTTTAAAATCAAAAATTGACAACTGTTTTTTTTCTAAATCTTTTTTAATTAAATATTTTTTAATGAAATCTTCTCCCAGGACTTCAATTATAAAAGGAGAAATCTTTTGCTGTCTTTTTCCTTCACCATAAAAACGTGAAGCGGTTAAAAATACTTTTTCCATCGCTCGTGTTAATCCAACGTAAAAAAGTCTTCTTTCTTCTTGCTCATGATAATTACCTACTGGAAGAATTTCTTTTATTAGTGGATCGGGAACAGGAATGATTTCTTTTCTTTGATAGGTTGGGAATCTACCAGCTGTTAAATTAACTAAAAAAACAACCGGAAACTCCAATCCTTTAGCTGAATGGACAGTTAGGAGATTGACAGCATTATTGTCTTGAAAATCAATTTGGCTGGCAGTAGGAGATTCACCAAGCTCAAGACTCATTTCTATGTATTCAACGACAGCATTAACAGAGGCATCTTCATGTTCATTCTCGAAAGTTTTTAGTTTTTGAAAGAATTTAGATATATTTAAAGCCTGTTTTTCTTCTTTATTTGTTTTGTAATTAATAATTTTTTTAAGATATTGGCTATCTTCAAGAAAATAATAAAGAATTTGTCCGGCGGTTTCTTTTTTTGTCAGACTAAGATGATGTTTTATCATTTTAAAAATTGAGTAAAGTTTATCTTTGGTTTCTTTTTTTAGCAAGGGTAAATAATTTTTATAAATTTCAAAATTTTCTTGATTTAATTCTTTAAAGAAAAAAGATAGATAAATCTCAATTGTTTGAAAGAGGGGGAGATTTATTTTTCGAGCCATTAATAGAAGCATCGTTAAATCCTGACTGTCAAGGGCAAAAATATCCATCGATAATACTCGAAAAAGAGAAGGTGAATCTTCAGGATTGGAAAGAATTTTAAGATAAGCTATTAAGTCTTTGACTTCGCTTTGTTTAAAAAGCATACCTGGTCCAAGAAATTGACAAGGGATACCAGCTTGACTAAGAGCGCGTCTAAATGGCTCAAGATGATTGTTTGCACGTGCTAAAATGGCAAAGTCAGCAAATTTGTGGGAGAGGGAAAGATTCTGTATTTGTTTAACAACAAAGTCGGCCTCTTCCTCAACTGTTTCGCTAAGATAAAATTTTATTGCTTGATTGTCATTTCTTTTCTGGGCGATAAGGTTTTTGGTTATCCCTAATTTACTTTCTAGAGTGTCTGGATTATTGTGTTTGATTAATCGATAAGCAGCATTAAGAATTGTTTGTGGTGAACGATAATTTTTAGTTAGAGTAATTTGTTTAGCCTGAGGGTAATCTTTCATAAAAGTTAAAATATTAGAAATTGAGGCTCCACGAAACTTGTAGATGCTTTGAGAATCATCACCAACAACGGTTAAGTATGGATTACTTTTGGGAGGACAAAGTAGTTTAATTAGTTGATATTGAGATATATTGGTATCTTGGAATTCGTCAATTAAAACATACTTAAATTGCTGTTGATATTTTCTGGCAATATTGGGTCTTAAACGAAAAAGTTTTATTAAATAAAAAACCAAATCAGCAAAATCAAAAAACCCTTCTTTGACTTTTAAAGTTTGATATTTCTTATAAGAATTGGCTAGCTCAAGATACTTTTTAGCATCTAAAGAAAAATCATCATTTTCGCTATTTTTTTCTTTTTTATTTTTAATGTCTATTAAATTTAAATTTTTATTTTTTTTTGCCCATTTTAAATATTCATCGGGTGATATGTCTTCATCTTTTAATCTGGAAAAATGTTGGTGTAATGCTTCTAGAAATTTATTGGGATTTCCTAAAGGTCTGAAATAATCAAGATCTAACAAAAATAAATTTTTTTTTAAAAAAATTATGGCTTCCGCATCTGTTAAAAGACGAAAAGACGGACTAATCCCAATATCAGCTCCTTCTTCTTTAAGAATTTGATCAGCAAAAGAGTGAAATGTAGAAATCCACATTTGAAAATAACCATATGGTAGTGCTTGATCAATCCTTTCTTGCATTTCTCCAGCAGCTTTTTCGGTGAAGGTTAGAGCAAGGATTTGTTCCGGTTTGGCCAAATTATTTTCAATTAAGTATTTTACTTTTTCCACAATAACTCGCGTTTTTCCTGTGCCGGCACCAGCAATAATTAGAAGTGGTCCTTGATTGTACTCAACGGCTTTTTTTTGCTCATCATTCATGATTAAATTTTATCATGATTTCTTGTTGGAGAATAAGCGTGGTGAATACCAGCAAAAATGAATGTAAAAATAAGAATAAAAAAAGAAATAAAAAACAGAATTTGATTATATAACAGCAAATCCACTTTTAATTGCACAAAAGGTTGAATAATAATTAGAAAATAATAAAAAAAAGTGGAAACGTAATCGCATGAAGTCCGATTTGGAAAATTTTTTTAAAGTGTACTTTTTTGTTTATAACAACTTTGTAAAGTAAGAAATTAGCAAAGCAAGCAAGCAAAAGATAAAATAGAGTGATTAAAATTGAAAAAACAATTGAGAAAGAAAGAAAAATAAATGAAAATAAAAAGTAAATTAAGTAAAAATTTTTTATAAAATTACTGTTAAATGTGTTGGATAAATTATTCACGTATTCTTTGTCAATGATTAAAGAAGAAAGATGGTTAAGGGAAATTTTTAGATATGATTCTTTTTTATCTTTCGGTTTAATGTTAAAAACTAAATCCTTGGCTGTCAACAACAATAGCGAGTTATAAATTTCAATCTTTTCTGCTGAAGCGCTTTCGTCAACAACAAAAAGCAATTTTTTCTTATCATGGTAATCTATCCACAAAAAATATGGATAGTTATAATTAGTGAATGCTAATCCATTTTTCACAGTAATGATCAAATCGCTGGGGTATTTTTGAAGGCTGTTTACAAAAATATTTAGATTATTGATTATTTTTTTTGGTGAATTTCGAATAAAGAATTGCAAAAAAAAAGATAAAATTTAACACTATAAGAAGATAAAAGAAGTATTTTATTGAAAAATCAAGTGGAGCTTTTGTAATTTTCTTGTAATAACTACTAATAGGAAGAAAACTTTTTTCAAAAACAAGTAAAAAGGACTTGACTTTTTTCATTATAACCTTTATCATAATAAAACCTTAAACAGAAAGTCAAGCGAGAGTGTTCCAAACTGATTTGGACCATTCGCTTCATCTATTTTATATAAGTTATTAATTTTTAGCAAAAAAATATGGCAGAAGGAGTATTTCAAAGAACAAAACCACATTTAAATATTGGTACTATTGGCCATGTTGATCATGGAAAAACTACGCTTACTTCAGCAATTCATTATGTATTGTCAAAAAAAGGTAAAGCGAAATTTCTTAAGTACGAAGAAATTGATAAAGCACCCGAGGAAAGAGCGCGAGGTGTAACCATTAATCTTCATCACAGTGAGTATGAAACTGATAAAAGGCATTATGCTCATATTGATGCCCCCGGACATGCAGATTATATTAAAAACATGATAACAGGAGCTGCTCAAATGGATGGAGCAATTTTAGTTGTTTCCGCTCCAGATGGGCCTATGCCTCAAACGAGAGAGCATATTCTTTTAGCCCGACAAGTGAATGTTCCAGCTATTGTTGTATTTTTAAATAAAGTTGATATGGTGAGCGATAAAGAAATTATTGACTTAGTAGAAATGGAAGTTAGAGATCTTTTGAAAAAGTACGGATTTCCTGGAGAAACTGTACCGGTAATAAAAGGTAGCGCGCTGAAAGCATTGCAAGATGATCCAGATGCCACTAAATCAATTGAAGAGTTAATGAACGCCGTTGATCAATACATTCCCGAACCGGTAAGGGCTACTGATAAACCATTCTTAATGCCAATTGAAGATGTTTTTACCATTTCAGGGAGAGGTACTGTAGTGACAGGAAGAGTGGAAAGAGGCATTGCTAAATTTAATGAAGAAATGGAAATTGTAGGTTTAAAAGAAACAAAAAAGACAGTAATCACGGGTATTGAGATGTTTAGAAAAAGTTTGGATGAAGCGAGAGCGGGAGATAATGTTGGATTATTACTTCGTGGTATTGAAAAAAATGATGTGCAGAGAGGGCAAGTAGTCGCTAAACCAGGAACAATTACACCACATACCGAATTCGAAGCTGAGATATATGTTTTAACAAAAGAGGAAGGAGGAAGACACACACCTTTCTTCAATGGTTATCGGCCACAGTTTTACATAAGAACAACAGATGTAACAGGAGAAGTGTCGCTTCCAGCTGGTGTCGAAATGGTAATGCCTGGAGACAATGTAAAGATTACAGGTAAACTAATTTACCCAGTAGCACTAGAAGAAGGTTTAAAATTCGCTATACGTGAAGGTGGTCATACGGTTGGAGCTGGTGTTGTAACGAAAATCCTTAAATAAATGAAAAAGATACTAGTAAAAATTTTTATATTTATTTCGATGAGCACCTTGATATGCCCAAAGGTAGAATTCGCATTAAAATGAAGTCTTACGATTATCGCTTGATAGATGACACCTGTCAAAAATTAGTTGACACCGCTTTAAAGACAGGTGCCTCAATTATTGGTCCAATACCACTACCCACGAAAAAAGAAATTTATGTAGTTAATAAATCCCCTTTTACTGATAAAGATGCGCGAGAACATTTTGCCTTAAAAATTCATAAACGTTTGATCGATATAATTAATCCAACAAACCAAACGATTGATTCTCTTATGCATTTAGAATTACCTGCGGGTGTTGAGGTTGAAGTAAAAATGTAGTCTTCGCAAAAATTCATTTGAAATTGAAAGTCTTTTGGTATATAATATTTGCGACTTAGTTATTTTCCGGATTGGACATTTTTTGACCCCAATCTGGGGGTCTTTTTTTGTTATGGCGGGTTTTATTTTAGGTCAAAAATTAGAACAATCACAGATTTTTAATGAGAACGGTTTGCGATTTCCAGTAACTTTTATAAAAACTTCTCCCTGTTATTTGATTGATATTAAAACAGCCAAGAAAGACGGCTATTTTGCTGTTAAGCTTGGTTTTGGAAATGCTAAAAACATCAAAAAGCCAGTTCGCGAAGAATTAACTAAAGCGGGGATTAACACCCCGCTTCGTTTTTTAAAAGAAATAAGATTAGAAAATTTTTTAAAAGATATTCAAGTGGCTGAAGAAAATGGCAAGCCCGTTTTGATTTTTAAAGATAGAAAATTTTTTATAGGTGATAATATTTTGCCAAAATTTTTTTTCAAAAAGGGAGATTTAGTTAAAGTTACAGGTGTTTCAAAAGGAAAGGGTTTTCAAGGAGTAGTTGGTAGGTATCATTTTTCAGGTGGTCCGCGGACGCATGGTCAGTCAGATAGAGAAAGAGCTCCTGGTTCAATTGGACAAACTACAACCCCGGGGCGTGTATACAAAGGTAAAAGAATGGCAGGAAGAACTGGAGGAAGAAAAGTGACGATTGCAGATTTAGAAATAATTGAGATTAAAGAAGAAGGTTTATTGGTTAAAGGTTTGGTGCCAGGACCCATAAAGGGATTTTTAGAAATTAAAAGTTAATAAGATTTTTAAAAAAATAAATGCAAAAAAAAGAATTAAAGACCAAGAAAGTAAAAAGCAGTCAAAAAACAAAAGAAAAAGAAGTAGTAAAAAAAACTTCACCACTTGAAATTTCAGTTTTTAATCTCAAAGGGGAAGAAGAAAGTAAGATTAATTTACCAAAAGAGATTTTTACCGCTAAATCTAATCTTAAATCAATAGCTCAATATATCAGAATCTATTTGGCTAATCAAAGACAAGGGACTGCATCAACAAAAACACGAGGTGAAGTTAATGGTTCGACAAAAAAAATTTACCGACAAAAGGGGACGGGAAGGGCTCGACATGGAGATATTAAGGCTCCTATTTTTGTTGGTGGTGGAGTCGTTGGTGGGCCAAAACCTCGTGATTACCGTTTGTCATTTCCTAAAAAACAGAAGAAGCAGGTTCTTTTTTCAGTTTTAACCTACCAACTTAAAGCAGGAAATATCTTCGCTCTAACAAAAGATGCCTTACAAGTTAACCCTAAAACTAAGGTAATTAGTGATTTTTTAAAAAAGATGAAAATTTATTCGCAAAAAATTATTTTTGTTTTACCAAAGATGGAAAAAAATCCCTTTGTTTTAGCTTCAAGAAATCTACCTAAGATTTCTTTTTCAGATCCCCAATCGTTGAATGCTTTTAAACTTTTGAATAATGAAAAAATTATTTTTATTGAGAGTTCATTACCAATTTTAGAGGAACATTTTCTTAAAAATTAATTAACTTTTAAAAATGAAATTAAATGAAGTAATTTTATCACCAATATTGACAGAAAAAACAATTGCTTTAGCCAAAAATAAGACTTATGTTTTTTTAGTCAATAAGTCGGCTAACAAATTTAAATTAAAAGCAGCCTTAGAAAAACTTTATCCCGTAAAAGTTGGTAAAGTAAGAATTCAAGTGGAAAAAGGAGAAAGAAAAAAAGTCGGTAGAAATCGACTGTTAAAAAAGATGCCAAGTAAAAAAATAGCTTATATCTCATTAGTTGAGGGGAAAATTGATTTGTTCCCTCAATCTTAACCTTTTTAAAATATGAAAGAAACAGTTGACAAAAAAGCAAAACCAGAAAAAAGTTTAATAAAGATACTGAAAAAGCACGCGGGAAGGGATTCAACAGGTTCAGTTAGTGTTCGCCATCGAGGATCAAGACAAAAAAGATATTATCGAATAATTGATTTTAAAAGAGATAAAAGAGATATTAGAGGAGAGGTTTTGCGTATTGAAAAAGATCCCAATCGTAATGCCTTTATTGCTCTTATTAAATATGAAGATGGCGATTTAAGATATATTCTTCAAGCAGTAGGTTTAAAAAAAGGCGATACAATTATGGCGGGAGAGAATGTGGAAATAAAAGTTGGTAATGCCTTACCTTTAAAAAATATTCCTTTAGGGATTGCTGTTCATAACGTTGAGTTATATCCAGGAAATGGTGGACAAATTGTCAGAGGAGCAGGGACATCAGCGGTTGTTGTGGCCAAGGAGGATAAATACGTTCATCTTAAACTTCCATCAGGTGAAATAAGGAAGTTTTTAAAGGATTGTTATGCAACTGTTGGTCAAGTTGCCAATGTTGATCATAAAGAAGAAATAATAGGAAAAGCAGGAAGAAAAATTCTTATGGGGATACGTCCAACGGTTAGGGGAACGGCACAAAATCCTCGCAGTCACCCCCATGGAGGTGGAGAAGGAAGAAGTGGAGAAGGCATGCATCCAAAAACTCCTTGGGGTAAGAAGGCAAGAGGAGTAAAAACAAGGAAAAAAGGGAAATGGAGTGATAAGTTAATTGTAAAAAAAAGAAAATAAAATATTATTAATTTTTTGTTTAGTTTTTTTTAAAGCCAAATGGAGATAAAAGCATATATTAAAAACGTAAGAATATCGCCAAAAAAATTAAGATTCCTTTTGCCAGCGATTAAAAAATTAAGTCCAGTTGAAGCACTTGATTATTTGTTTTATACCCCAAAAAAGGGAGCGAGGATTTTGTATAAAGCTATTAAATCAGCTTTAGATAATGCTAAAAACGTTTTAAAAACTAATGAGAATTTGTTAAAATTTAAACTTTTCACAATTGAAGAAGGT
>CALLVF010000070.1 GCA_938010745.1 uncultured Patescibacteria group bacterium
TTCTAAACTCTTTTTTATGGTCAATTTTGTAGTGCTTTCCATATCTTGATAAAGAATTATATGATTTAAACTTATCACTATAATAAACACAACCTTTCTCTGTATTTTTGACAATCTTTTTCATTAAAGTCTTAGCTTCAATATTATCAACAACTATTGTTTTTACTCTTACTCTCGCTCAATTATCCCAAAAACTATTCTTTTGTTTTTACTTACTCTTCCTTGTCCTCTTTTTTTCTTCCACCAAAGTATGCTTCATCAAGGTCTATTTCTCCTTTGAAAATGTTATTTTCTTTTCTTAAATAATTGGCTATCTTTATTATTATTCTTTTGAAAAATCTGTTAACAGTGTTTCTGTAAATTCCTGTATATTTGGCTGTTTTTAATGCTAACAGTCCTAAAAGGAAACAATCTAATAATTTGTTTATCTGAGTTCTTTTTAATTTAGTATAATTAAAACTATATTGCACCTTTTATCAGATACAGTACTATACTGTATCTGATTTTATTTTAATGATTTTTTAGAATTTCAGGTGCAATTACCATTATTTTTTTTGTTACAAGTTTTTTTATTAATAAATAATTTAGGCAGAAAGTATAAACTCCTTTAAAATCTGATGATAATTTTCAAGACTTTTGATATCAACCCATTCGTTGTCTGAGTGATAATTATTGCCAATTGGGCCAAAAGATATCGCAGGGATACCAACGGCTGCAGCGAATCTGGCGTCATTAGTGCCGTGGTTATTAAAGAACAAGCTTTCTTTTTTATTTAATTTTTTTTTAGTAATTTGGTGAAGGAGATTAAGATAATGATTTTTAGTATTATTTAAAGACATATTTGTTTTATAAATTATTTTAATCTCAATTTTAAGTTGGTCAGCTATTTTTTTTAATTTATTAAAAATCTGTTCTGGGTTTTTCCAAGGCTCACAGAATCGGATATCAAAATTAGCTTCACAGTAATTTGCGATACTATTAGTTGCTTTGCCTCCTTTAATAAGTCCTAAGTTAATAGTGCTATACCAGTGATTCTTGTCTTTTTTTTCTGGAAATAACCTTTTAGCATTATTATAAAAATCAAAGATTTTTAAGACAGCGTTTTCTGAATTCCAAGTGTAGGCAGAATGATCGCCTTTTGTTTTGGCAATAGTTTGTAACATTAAAACCCCTTTTTGTTTTATTTTAAATAAATAATCTTTTTCACCTTCAGCAGTAATAAAAAATTTACCTCTAAAACCTACTTCTTTTATCAGAAATCCTGTTCCATTTTCGCCCCCAATTTCTTCGTCGGAGGTAATCATTAAAAGTATTTTTTTATTTTTTTGAATTTTATTTAGATTTTTTATATTATAAACAAGCACAGACAAGCCTCCTTTCATATCTAAAGCCCCCCTTCCGTATATTTTGTCTCCTTTTATTATTGGATTAAATTGATTATCTTCTCCATCAACAACATCAATGTGACCATGAAAAATTAAATCAAACTCTTTTTTATTTTTTTCTATATCAACATTTGATAATACTAAGGATGGAAAATTATTTTTTTCATATAATTTATATTGGGAATTATTTAAATATCCTCTTATAAATTCTAAAGCTTTTTTACTCTGTTTAAAGTTTTTAGTTATGGTTTTGTATTCAATAAGTTTTTTTGTTAATTTTATTATTTCTTCCATCTCTCTTTTATTGTTCTGAGATTAATAATTTATTAGCAGGTTGTAATGAACATAATACCATTTTCCATCTTTTCTTTGAAATATTCTTTTTACACTATCTTGTTGTTCCATTTTTAACCAATGTTCTATTAGTTTCTGATCATAAGAATCAGGTATTGGATAAATTTCTGAAGATATAATCTCCCAAAATTTAATTCTACCTTCATTTACTAGTTGGTTTAAAAAAGTTTTCCATTTTTCTTCATTTTGTTTTGAAGAAACTGAAAAGAGACCAATTCCACCCTCTCTCATAATTTTAGAAGAATTTTTTAGTACGGATATAAAAATTCCTAAACCGTCAGGATCATTTGTTGGGTCAATATTCCAAGCGGCTGGATTATGTTGTCTTTCTTGTTCTAATACATCTAGTTCTTCAGCGTCAACTAGTGGTTGCTGGGGAAGATTTCCTACTAGCAAATCAAAGCCACCAATTTTTCTAGCTTGTTCTATCAACTCCTCACTTATACCATCGCCAACAAGAGCTTGAATATCTTTTTCAGGTAATCCATTGTTTTGCCAATTGTTTACCGCTTGTTCTACTGCTTTTTGATTTAAATCAGTAATTACCCATCTTGAACCAGGAAACCATTTTCCTCCCAATACAGCCAAAACTCCTGAACCGGTTCCTATATCACAACAATTAAGATATCCTCTTTTTGATAATTCGGTTATTCTTGGATAACAATTAGCAGCTAAATCATAAGCAGAGTAAGGAGGCCAAACATTATCTTCAGTTTTTATTTCTACACTGAGTCTCATTAACTCTTTCATAACCAATGTTTCTACATAAGACAAATGTTTACTTCTTTCTAAGTTAGCTAATAAACCAATTGGGACTGCTAACTTAAATTTTAAAAAATCTGGCTTTTGATCATCGTGATGGCCGCCAAAATATCCAAAAGACGTAGAGAAAGGAATAATGCCGTACTTTTCATATAAAGATTCGGCGATTTGTGTATATAATCCAAACCTTGTAGAATTATTTGTTGCAAAGGGCAATTCAAAACTGATTTGTGCCTCAAATAATCCTACCTCAGGCATAAGTGCAATTAATGCCTCCAAATAAGATCTTCCACCCCGTCTAAAATTATAGTCATGAATATAAATTTTTCCATCTTTACCAACCATTACATCGCCAGCCAAAACTCCGTCAGTATAACCATATTGAGCTAATACTTGTCCCATTTTAGAAAAAGCTTCAAATAATCTTTTTTGAAGAGCCGAGTCTATTCCTATTTTGCTAGAGTCTGCACTCATCCAGCCACAAACATATTCATCTCCTTTATCAACCCCAAAAGGGAATATAGACATAGGAAAAAATTGACCATTAATCATCATTCCGCCAACGGTGATATCCTTTTTAACCCCTTCTTGTATTTCTGGATCAACAAGTTCTTCGACGGCAGACAATCGAGGTAAATTCTCAAATCCATATCCTTTTATAATCTCTATTAAAGCTGATAATCTTTCTTTTTCAGTTTTAGAAAAATCATAAATATCAGGAAATCGAGAAGGAGGTAAATTCCCTAAACCAGAAACACCATTTGAATCAAGTTTTATATATCCTTTCTTCCCTTTTTCTTTTAAAAACTTTAGGGCTGTTATAATGCCTGTGGCCCATTTGGTAATATTTTCTTCCGTAGCTTCAAAAGTTTCCTTACTAAAATTTTCTACCAACTCATCTAAAGTTGTAAATAATTGACCGCTTGGTGAAACAGCAATTATCTCTGGGATTACTTCTTCTAAGCTCGCCTCTTTTAATCTAAAATTATTAAGCACTTTATCCATTTGAGGAATAGAAGGCAAAGACATCCTTCCCTCATTGATTAGGGGGGAAAGGATTTCATAATGGGTAGGAGTTGTTTGGAAAGGAACAACTAATGTTTTCTCATCATCGCCGCCAAAAAATTTTCGATATCTTTGGATTACATTTAAATGATAGTCTTCGTTATATTTTTGTAATTCTTCTGGATTATCTAATCCTTGAGCATATTGTTGACAGAGATTGTAGTATTGTTCTTCATTTATTTGGGAAAGATCTACTAATTGACCTTGCCAGTCAAATATTATCTGAAAATTTACCTTTCTTCCCAATTTTTCTTCTAACCTTCTTTTTAAATCTAAAACTATTTCTCTTTCAACAGGATTAGGAGGAGCTGCTACAAGAACTGCGGTTTGTTCAAAACCGGCAGCTAATAATAAACCGGGTAATAAAGCTCTTTCGTAGCCCGGTAGCCCTTTTAAACGTGGTCTTTGAGCTTCAGGTACAGCATAAGCTACATCATCAAATAAAACCAATCTTGGACATGTTGATTGTTTTGATAGTCTTTCTGCAACAGCAATTCGGTAATCAAGATTTGCAGGTGATTCTAATCCTACTTCTGCTAAAGACTTTGGATCTAATGCTTCCAAATTGGTTGGTTTTAAAGCATCTTTGGTCATATTTTTCCCCCCCCCAAAAAAAACCCTCCCTTTCGGGAGGATGGATTTTTAAATTTTAATTTTCGGTTTTATCTACACATCCTCCCGTCCTTACACAAGGACAATAAAAAGGAGGATAATGTAAAATAAAACCATTTTTTTCATAAAGTTAGTTTTATATTATAACATAGATTTTTATGTTTGCAACCTATATTTAATTTTAATCTTTAATCCGACCAATAAACCAATTTACCAATTTACCAATGAGTTAATAAAAATTAGTTTTTAACGTTTTCAATAATTTTGCTGATAATCATTAATATTTTTTTACATTCTATTATATAAGGTTCGACTGTATTTTTATTAATCAATTTAGTATCTTTTATAAATTTTAACCAGTAGTCTGTCTCTTTGGTTTCTTTTCTCACAATTAAATATTTAGCAATAAAATCTTTTCTAGTTATTGAGTTGTCAGCTTCTTGATCGTTTACTCCTATTGAGGTTAATGAAGATGATATTTGCTCTACTATTGGAAGATTCTCTGTTTTTTTAGGAATCTTTTTAACAATATTTCTGAAGCAATTAATGATAAAATTATAAATTCGTTTATGAATATATTTATCGGTATTTCGATATTTGTTCATTAATTAATTTCACCTTAAACTATTTATTTAATCAATAGTTAATTTGTCGGATTGGTCGGATTTTTATTTAACAATCTCAATCCCTCAAACACTTCTTTTGCATCCTGCCAGATAATTTCCACCTCCTCAACATGGGCAACTGGTGGACCTTTTTTTAACACTTCAATCATTTGGTTTACCTTTTCCTCTTCTGCCTGAATTAAAACCTCAACTCCACCAGAAACACCAAAAATTTCTGGTTTATCATAAACATTTCTTACCCAGCCGGAGACACCAATCATTTTTGCTTGAATTTTTTTCCAGGCGCGAAAGCCAACGCCGATGACATCGCCTTTTACATAAAGATGAGCTTGTTTGAGTATAAATCCTAAATATTAAACTCTAAATCTAAACAAATTCTAAATTCAAATTACCCAAATTTTCAAAAACCTTACACCTTTTATATTATTTATTTTGCTTTTGTTACTATTGAACCAATGATTTTCATTAATTCTTCTGATTCTTTAATTAGACTACTTCCTAATAATTCTTATTCTTGATTATTTTCAATATCCAAAAGTCTTAATCAAGAGCGAGAATCTTTTGTTTCTTTTCGGCAGATTTTAATTCGATGATAAAAATCTGTTTTGCTTAAAGATTCAATAGCTTCAATATGGTTTGAGTGAACTGATCCTAAAGAGCGAATTAATTGCTTTCCATCTTCAATATTTGCTATTATCTTAGGGATTTTCTTAATTAATGAGAATTTGGTTAATGATAAATTTTTAGATTTTTTATTCATGAAAAATGTTTTTGATTGCCGGTTGATAGTATAAAATCAAAAGCAATTGCTGTTGCTCCAATTAATAAATCAAAATCTACCAAAGGAGTTCTTTTATTTTCTAAGTTAATTTTAATGTCAATAAATTTTTCGGCAATTCTTTCTTCAATAGGAATAATTTTAATATTAAAAATCTTGACAAACATTTGAAATTGATTTAATTTCGGAAGAAAATTTTTTGATTTTTTTATTCCACAGATGACTTTCTCTCCAAGTAATAATGCTTATAAAAAGGTACTTTCAGTAAATTTTTTAAATAATTCAACGGCGCTTTTTTGGTTATTTAAAAAATCAATAATTAGATCAGAATCTAAAAGAATGTTTATTTTATGGAATTAATTTAAAATTTTTACGAAATTTTCTCATATTTTTTTAATTTTTCTCATTTCTTTATTGCTCCAAATTCCGGCAAAAAGGGTAATTAATTCTTTCTTGTCTAAGCTATCTTTATCTTCATCTATCCTACTGATTTTTACAACTGGTTTTTCCATCTTTTCAACAATAAACTCCACTTCTTGGTGATAGGCTAAATTAATATCTCTTCTAATTTTGTTCTTGCCTCATAGGTAGAGATAACTTTTTTTCATAAGATTAATTAAAATGATTAATTGATAAAATTGGGTAATTTAAAAGAGAAGTTGTTAAGAAAGCTAAAAATTAAATCTTCAAAACCTCTAAAAAATTAT
>CALLVF010000071.1 GCA_938010745.1 uncultured Patescibacteria group bacterium
CACTTAACGACTTATTACTTGATTTAATATATTGCCTTATGTGATAATTTGTCTTAGCGTTTTTATTTAATTTTTGTAACACACGTTGGATATTTTACCATCCATAACGTATCATTAATGAACATTTAATAATTATAAAAAAACAAAAAGAAATAAAAAAATGAAAAAAAAAAAAAAAGGGGAAATTGCTACATTATTAACTTTAGGTTTAGTGCTATTTGGAGCTGCGATTAATTTGATAACTTCAATTGTTACTAATCAATAAAAAAATATTGATTCTAATCCAAAAGCTTCATCTTCAAAATGTGGTTCTGGAGCTAGATATGATTGTCCTAGCCCAGCAAGCAGTAGATGTACAACTAAAGGTTTAGAGTTTGAATGTTGTGTGAAAAATGATGGTAGATTTTATGGTTGTTTTGGTACCCATGCAATATGGATAGAGGAATCCAACTAATTTCTTGTTCTGATTAAGTTTCTCCAACGCCAATTAGATATCCAAGTATTAACCCTAATCCAACAGATGCAAAAATATAGGTTATAAAAAAATGCGGTAGTGGTTATAAGTATTTTTGTGATCCAAATGATGGATATGAACCGAGTGTGTTTCAAAATATAATGGTGATACTGCATTAGCTTTTAGATGCTGTTTTTTTAGAAGTAATGGTGATATTGTTGATTATGGTTGTGTTGGTACTCCTTGTAGTGCTTATGTTAAAGATTATATAAAACCGTGTTCGAGTTATTTGGGGTATCAAAGTATTGGTCCTGGAAATTTAGTAACAATAATAACCCTAACCCCAATCCCACCCCAAGCCCCAGCTTCAGGTTATTATACTTTTCCTCCTCCGGCTATATGTAGTTTAGCTACAGGTTTTTTGAGAAATAAATGTTAAGTAGGATATGATCCTTTAAAGAAAAACGGAAAAATTAAAACTTGTAAAATAAATATAGGTAAAAATATTTCTTCTAGTATTTTTTGTATTCCAAAAGTAACACAATCAATAATAACCATAACACAACAGTCTACCCATCCTAACAATCAAACAGATTATAATGGTCCTTATAGTTGTATGTAATATTTTAGTTCTTATAAAAAATTTTAAAAAAAATTCTAATATTTTTTATAAAAAATATAAAAAATCTTATTCAAGGCCTCTTGTGGGAATAAACATTTTTTATTTTGATAATAATTTTCAATTAATAAGTAATCTTGATTCCTATTGCGGCTGTACTAATGAGAGTGTTAATTTAGAAAATCAAAATTAGCAATGCACTAATCAAGTAGTTGAAGATGATGATCCAGATGATAATATAGCTTATCAAAAATGTTGTTTAGATAACAATAACAATACTTGTTATATATTTTCCTATAAATTTAAATAATTTTAAGTCAAAAAAAATTTTTTTTATCAATTTTGATTTCGGTTTTAGCAGTTAAATTATTTTCACCAATAGTTTTTTTGGCTGATGCGCCAAAAATTAATCCAGGATTTATTGCTACTATAAAAAATACGCAATCATATAATTAATTTACCCGGTAAAATGATTGCTTCAGTCAAGCAATATTTTTAATTTTGAAGAAAATCAAACAAAGCAAGATAATTATCAAAATAATAACCAAATAGCTAACCAAAAAATAAATTTTATCAATCCGCCAGCTTATTTAAAATTTCAACCAGTATCAAGGTATGTTGAAGCAGCAAAAGATGAAAAAGATAACACAACTTATCTTAAGATAAAAAAAGGCGCTCGTCTTAAAATATTTGGGACAATTGAAGTAAATGAAAAGACATATCCAAAAATATAAATAGTTAATGATACTCCGCTAAAATTACCAAATAATTAATATAAAATTTCCATCTTCCACCTCGGAGGTGAGATAGAATTGACACCTAAGGAAAGATTTGTTATCTTTTTATTATGCCCAGAAGAAAAGTTCTTTTAGTTAACGGTCAATATTATCATATCTTTAATCGTAGTTTAGAAAGAAAGCCAATTTTTGTCTATAAAAAGAAAATCAAAGAGCAATAGAGGCAATGATTTTTTATCAAAAAGCTAAACCCCCGATAAAACTTTCCTACTTTCTTTCCTGGCCAGAAGATAAAAAAGAAGAGTTTTTTAAAAAAATTAAAAAAGAAAACGATTTTCTCATTAAAATTATTTGTTACTGCTTTATGCCTAATCACTATCATTTTTTATTAAAACAAGAAAAAGAGGAGGGGATTGCTAAATTTATCTCCCAATTTCAAAATAGTTTTACTCGATATTTTAATACCAAACATAAAAGAAAAGGTCATCTTTTTGAAGGACAGTTTAAAGCGGTAAGGATAGAGACAGAAGAACAATTAATTCATCTCTCAAGATACATTCACCTAAATCCCTACAGTTCTTATGTTGTTAAAAACATTGATGATCTTTATCATTATCCTTATTCTTCATTTAAAGAATATATAAGAAAAGAAAATGGTTTTTGCCAGAAAGAAGATGTTTTTGCTTATTTTAAAGACGAAAAAGCTTATGAAAAGTTTGTTTTAAATCAGGCAGATTATCAAAGGAGATTGGAAAAAATAAAGCACTTAACTTTAGAATAAATACTAAGGTGTTATATCTATAACTCCTCGGAGATGGAAGGGTGATGTTGGATGTTGATGTTGACATTTTTTATTTTATGTTTTACATTTAAATTATGTTATTTAATAATTAATTTAATAAGTAAACTATGTATGTTCGTCCATTTTATTTTGACACTAAGAAAATATTTTTTATTTTGGCGGCGATTATTCTGGGATTGGCAATGTATTTTGGTTGGTCGCTTTGGTTTGATAAGCGCGCTTTTTTAACTCTTACGATTTTAATCCTTCTTACTAAAGGCCTTATTCCTTCAATTCACAACGAAGCTTTTTTTATCTTAGCAATAGTGGCAGTATTTTTGACTTTATATTTACCGATTTTTAAGGTAGTCCTTTTTTATTTTATAAGTTTTATTTTGTTTAGATTATTGAGAGTAATATTAATTTAATACATAATATTATTTTAAAATTAGCAATGTATAAACAAAATTTAAAAATTTTTATGTTTGTTCTGAGGTGTTAACAATATAAAAATGAAAAAATTTTTATATTTTAACTTTTTTTTATTTTTATTTCTATTCTTTTTTTTAAGAAGCGCTTATGCTAATACAAAAGTTGTCTGTCCTTCAGGAACAGCCGGGCAAAATGGTTGTGATTATATTGGCGGCGATGGAATTCAGGCAGCAGTTGATGCTTTACCTCAAGGTTCATCGACCAATAAATCAAAAATCATCATAAAAAGCGGTAATTATAAAAGACAAAACTTTACAGAGTTTCAATTAAGATATCTAGATGGACGTATTATGAAAAGAAAATGCTTTATTGACACTAGGGAAAAATTTTTAATCTTTGAGGGAGAAGGGATGCCGGTTTTAAATGGAGCCGAATCAGCTAATATGTCAGGTTTTTGCGCTCAAGGTGGAGAAATTGAGATTAAAGGGTTGGTAATTAAAGGATTTAAAAGAGATGAAGAAAGTTGTTTTGATAATGATAATGATTTTAGAGTGCCTTGCTCTTTTGGTCCAGGAATTTTTATTAAAATTAGAGCTAAAGCCACAATTACCAATAACCTAATTATAGGAAATGACCTAAGTGGAATTTTTGTAATGGATTACGCCTTAGCTACAGTTATTAATAATACTATTTCTTATAATAAATTGGCGGGAATTAATCTTTATAATTGTGAAGATGATAGATTTAACCCTTCGTTAGCTGCTATAAATAATATTATTACAAATAATCTTATTCTCAACTCCAAAATTTATAAAAAATCAGGTTTTGGGATAAGACTGAATTGCCAGACGCAAAATAAATCAGCCAATGACACTTTTGCTTACAATCTTATCTGGGGGAATGAAAAAGAGAATACTTCTTGCGGAGTTTATGAATTATGTGAAAATTTTACCGGTAGGATTGGCGCTGATCCGCAGTTTGTCAATCCTGATGATGGTGATTTTCGCTTAAAAAGCAACTCACCAGCAATAGATACTGGAGATCCTGCTATTAAAGACCAAGATGGCAGTCGATCAGATATGGGAGCTTGGGGAGGGCCAAATCCTTTGCCTTTTGTCTTAAACGACAGTTACGTTCAAGATTGGTATTGTAGATGTCTTTCATCTGGGGTTTGTCACAATAGTTGTCCGGTAAATATTTCAAGAAATTATTGGAATGGAGCTACAGCAGAAAATATTTCTTACACAAAGCCAATGAAGTGTGGATTGAATAATAATAATATTTACTTAACGTCTCCAAACGATAATCAAAAAAATCAGTTTTGTCAGCGTTATTTAAGACCAAAAGGGGATGTTAATGGTGATGGTCAGGTTGTTTTTTTAATTGACTATCTCTATTACGTTCAAGCTTTTAGCGGTGGTAAGGTTGCTTCAGATATAAATCTTGACGTTAACGGTGATGGAGAAGTTAATCCAGATGATGGAACTATTATTAGAGGAAATATTCAACAATAAAATTAATAAAATTGAAAATTATATATTAATTTTACCAACTTTAAACTTAATCTTTTTGAATAAATTAATTTAAATAATATTTATGAATAAAAAAGTGTTATTTTTTTTAGCAATATTTATTCTTATTCTTTCTTTTTTTGCTAATTTTTATTTATCAAAAACCGGAAAACGAAGTCGAGCAAGTGAGGGAGAAAAAGTCAAGGTTATTTTTAATCCTTCATCTTTATCAGGTCAACCTAATAGCCAATTTCCTCAAGTTAAAATACAAGGGCAGCCTATTAACAGTAGTAATAATCCAATAAGTATGATTATTAGAGGTTATCGTTTTAATTTAAACTTTGATAAAAACTTGTTAGAATTGGTTTCTCTAACTTATCCTTCTTTCTGTCCAGAAGTTTCAGGAGTTTCATCAACGATTCAAGATGCTAATAATAGCGGTTTGATTAAAGTTGCTTGTGCTAATTTAACATCCTCAGGTTATACTATGGTTTCTAATTCTTTTTCAGATCTTTTAACAATTGTATTTAAAGCAAAATCAACAAATGGGAGTACTAATCTGTTTATTGATAAAAATGTTGCCAGCAGCGGTTTTTCAAAAATTAATCAAGATGGAATTTTAACGATTATTCCTTTTGCTGAAAGTA